>NZ_JBGQOI010000011.1:0-192580 GCF_052113765.1 Pseudomonas sp. W22_MBD1_FP4
ATTCGACTGAGGGCAAGTCGAATCGTCGCACCGCACCTCCCACATTTAATCATCAACAGTCTGTTTCAACCGTTTGTCTTCTATATAGCTCCACAACACTGAATTTCTTGCTATAAACGCACTCCGATAACCATTCGCCAAGCCCGTCCTGGTGCCTTTTGGGGTTGTATCGGTAAAAATGCCTGTCTTTTCAGTTGCTGCGCCCTCAAGTCGGCCTTAGACTGCCGCCCCTCGTAAATTGAGTGCCGGGTGGCGCTTGGAATGGATGGCGCCCTTCCGAGACCTGCAGAGGTCGGCCGGAACGCTCCCTTATTCGCCTTAATGCACGTATTTTTTATAGAGAAATCAATGACAAAGGAAAAGTTGCTGGCCATGCCGGCGGATGACTACATGAATGCCGAACAGCACGCTTTTTTTGAGCAATTGCTGCAAGACATGAAAGTGGAGCACCACGAGCGCATTGAACAGAACCGTATCGCCATTGAAAGCCTGGACACTCCGGCTGACCCGGCCGACGCCGCTTCCGTTGAAGAAGAGCGCACCTGGCTGGTAAACGCCATCGACCGCGACCAGCGCATGCTGCCGCAGCTTGAGCGTGCACTGGAACGCATCAAGGAAGATTCCTTTGGCTGGTGCGATGACAGCGGTGAGCCTATCGGCCTCAAGCGCCTGTTGATCAGCCCGACCACCAAGTACTGCATCGAAGCGCAAGAGCGCCACGAGCAGATCGACAAGCATCAGCGCCAAGCCTGATGCGGTGAAGCTGGGGGCCGCCCGCGCGGTTCCCCAGAGAAAGACCCCCGTTACGCCCGTCTATTGATCTGCTGCAGCCCACCCCACTAAAGGCCCATGGATAATGGCCCGATAGTGGCGTTAAATGCAGACACAATAACGACAAGCAGTGGGGTAATGAAGATGGCTGGAGACGGAACTCTGATGGGCGCAGCAGTGCCACCCCAAGCGGTGGTGCGCGGGTTGCCCGGCTGGTTGATGCCGCTCTTGCAGAGCACTGCCCTGGTGCTGGTACTGCTGGGCCTTGCTTATGCCAGCCTGCCGCTGTACCTCTGCCTGCCACTGGCCTTGCTGGTCATCTGGTTGCCCCGCCTGAAAAGTCCCAAGCCTGTGATCGAGCAGTCTGCCGCCATCGATGCGATAGGCGAGCTGACCCGCGACCTGTCCTATACCACCAGCCATAACGCACTGTCCGCCGCCGGAGTGGCCTATTCGGTCAAGCAGCTGGCTGCGCGCGTGCAATCGCAATTGAGCGCCGCCAAGCAGATTGTCAGCAGTGCCGAAGTGATGATCGGCACCGAAAAAGTCACTTCCCAACTGAGCCGTGAGGCTTTGGATGCTGCCAGCCAAGCCCATCAGCGCAGCACCGAAGGTCGTGAAGTTCTGGCCCAGTCGATCATCCGCATGCACCAGCTCAGCCAACGTGCCAATGCCAGCCGCGAGTTGATCGAGGCCTTGAGCCAGCGCAGCGAAGAAATCCAGCGCGTCACCCTGGTGATCCAGTCCATCGCCAGCCAGACCAACCTGCTGGCGCTTAACGCCGCCATTGAAGCGGCGCGGGCGGGCGAGCATGGGCGCGGGTTTGCCGTGGTGGCGGACGAAGTGCGTGGCCTGGCCGGTCGCACGGCCACCGCCACCGATGAAGTTGGGTTGATGGTGGCGGATATCCAGCAGCGCACGGCTCAGGTGGTGGAGCAGATTCGCCAGTTGTCGGCGGACTTGCACACCGGTGTCGAGCAGGTGGAGCAGGCTGGCGAACAACTGCACAGCATCGCCAGCCTGGCGGCGGATGTGGAAGGGCAGGTCAATGAGATCGCCCAGGGCGCCGACACCAACCGCGCCCAGCTCGACAGTTTGTTCCACGCCGTTGAACAGATGCGCAGCGACCTGGATATAAGCGACCAGCAAACCCGCCAATTGGCCGACGCCGCTGTGCAAATGGAAGGGCAGGCGGAAACCATCAGCGAGCGCCTCGCCGAGGTCGGGCTCGATGACTATCACCAGCGTGTCTACGACCTGGCGCGGGAGGGGGCTGGCCGCATTGCCGAGCAGTTCGAGGCGGATGTGCAGCAAAACCGCATCAGCCTGGACTACCTGTTCGACCGCAGCTACACGCTGATCCCCAAAACCAGCCCGAGCAAGTACCACACGCGGTTCGACGGTTATACCGACCAGGTGTTGCCGGCGATTCAGGAAGCGCTGCTGCCACGTCACGAAGGGTTAGTGTTTGCGATTGCCTGCACGCCCCAAGGCTATGTGCCGACCCACAACAACGCGTTTTCCCAGGCGCTGACCGGTGATACCCAAGTAGACGCGGTGCAGAATCGCACCAAGCGCAAGTTCGACGACCGCACCGGGATTCGTTGCGGCAGCCATCAACAAGCGGTGTTGTTGCAGACCTACACCCGCGATACCGGCGAGTTGATGCACGATTTGTCGGTACCTATCATGGTCCGTGGGCGGCATTGGGGTGGCTTGCGTCTGGGCTATAAGCCGGAGGCGGCGAAGGCTGTGCGTTAGGCACAGTTACAGGTAGGGCAAGCGCCTGCGAGCCGCAGGCCGCCTGCGTCGAGTGGGTTACTGCGGTTGATGCAGGCGCTGGTTGAGCTCATCTACGGGGATGGCCCAGTCAGCGTCTTCACGCAGTTCTTCCTTCAGAAACTGAGCCTGTTGCGGCGTCCAGAACGGTGCGTCGATCAACTTCACGTCGTCACTCAGCGGGTGCGCGACAATGAAGGCGTCGATGGCTTGCGGCGACGAGTCCAGGCCCAGTTGTTCGAATAACGTTTCGAGTGTAGGTATTGGCGCGTCCATATCGGTCTCCCTGCAGGTTTCTAGATGGTTATGCATGGGAGGCTTGTGGCGCGGTAGAGTTCGATCGGATTGTCAGGAGGTCAGCGCGCCTGAATCCACCGCAGTCTTAAGCGCCTGGGCGGATTCTTTTCCAGCGATGGCGGCGGAATCCAGCGTCTTGTACCAACGGTCCTTTTCCACCTGATGCGTGGTGACAGTGGTCAACGGTGGCTTGGCGCGCATCACGATCACTGCTTGAAACTCACCGTCTACTTCCCTTGCGTCGCCGTGGATGAAAAATTCGCCAATATCAAATTCCGTCACGTATAGCCTTCCCTTCGAGGTAACCAACTGCACTGATGAAACCTGACCCGAACGGGGCCAATTTCAATGGACAGGCCAGTATGGCAGTTGTTGAGGGGTGGCGGCGCAGTAAAGTCATCCGGGTGACGAAACGATCCCCCCGAGCAGGGAGGCCTCCAGCCGCTTGGCCAGTTCACAGGCCTCGATGTGGTCGCTGCGAAAGCCTTTGATCCTGCCGCTGGTCACTTCGCGGATATGAAAGAAGTTTCTTCCGGCGGGTACTACTTGGTAAAGAACTGATTGAGGGTACCCGTTGGGACTGTGCAAGCAGTAGTATGGATGTTCGTCCTGCCATGATGAACGAGTGCTGGAAGGCATAGCGTTGTATTGGCGTCGTTGCATGGTCAGCTCCTGTCGATCGATCTTTGTTGACCCAGCAGCAGCGTTACAGGTGGTTTTAACCTGTGTTGCTGTTTTAGTATTGTCGTCGGCAGTTGGCGTCTGGTTCCACGCCGAGGCGTTTTTTGTTTGTATACGCTGTCGGAAACTGCGTTTTTAATAGTGTTATTTTCTGAAGCGGGTCGACCAGTATTCTCTGGTTATTGAACCTGTGATCTCCTGCGATTCGCGATGACCTTGCATGAGGCCCATCGTGTGCGTCTGCACTAGTCTCCTGGAGCGCAGCCGCGAGATCTTCTTCAGTTTTTTCTATGATTGTGTTGTGTGATCGAGCCGAGATGGCCGTTTTTTTGTGCTGCCCGCTCTGGCGGACAGCGCTCTTTTCGATGTGGGGGCGTTTCCTTGGCAGTCAGTAATCTGGATATGCACGCGTTGTTCGTGCTGGGTGATTTGCGCGCAAAGTTGGTCAAACAGTTTCAATCCCGTTTCGTTTACATCACTGAGCAGACGCCGGAAGGCATCTACATCGCCGAAATAGACACGGAAGCGGCGATGGTCGTAGATGACAAGCCGCGCTTGGAACTCAAGGTGGGCGACCATTTTCGTGCCGCGGTATTGCCCAGTCGCGAAGGTGGCAAGTTCGAACTCAAGTTCCGCGACATCAAGTTGACGGTGTATGGCCTGGGCGACTATGCCTTTGTGTCGACGGCCGAAGGTCACGGCATCGTCTTCAAGGAAGGCCATAGCGTGATGCTGGTGTTTGCGGCCAATGAACAACTGCAGGAAGGCCTGACCAAAACCCTCAAAGCCGTGACCGGCAAGGCCGCCAAATGGCGCAAGGGTGAGCTGGTAACGTTCAAGGCCAGCGAATAGCCAACAAATACTGCGAACATCTCCTATCTCCCGGAACCTCTACTACAGTTGAGTTGACTTAACTATTCAGAGGCTTCGCGCATAGCAGCAAAGCCGTCCGCTGTTTGCTGCGATATCGCGAGGTGCAAGGGCATGAAAGGATTGAGAACGCTGTTGGCTGCGTCGTTTACGGCTCTGAGTCTGTCTGTCTCGGCCGCGCAGGCGCCGGTACACTTTGCCGACCTGAACTGGGAAAGCGGCAGCCTGATCACCGAAATACTGCGGGTGATTGTCGAGAAGGGTTACGACCTGCCCACCGACACCTTGCCCGGTACCACTATTACGCTGGAAACCGCCCTGGCCAAGAACGACATTCAGGTCATCGGCGAAGAGTGGGCAGGGCGCAGCCCGGTGTGGGTCAAGGCCGAGGCCGAAGGCAAGGTTGTCGGCCTGGGCGATACGGTCAAAGGTGCCACCGAGGGTTGGTGGGTGCCGGAATACGTGGTCAAGGGCGATCCCGCCAAAGGCATCAAGCCTCTGGCACCGGACCTTAAAAGCGTAAAAGACCTGGCTCGTTATAAGGACGTGTTCAAAGACCCGGAATCCCCAGGCAAAGGACGCTTCCTTAACAGCCCCATCGGCTGGACCTCGGAAGTGGTCAACAAGCAGAAGCTCAAGGCCTATGGCCTTGACGACAGTTATGTGAACTTTCGCAGTGGTTCGGGGGCGGCACTGGATGCCGAAATTGCCTCGTCGATCCGCCGTGGCAAGCCGGTGCTGTTCTACTACTGGTCGCCGACGCCCTTGATGGGCCGCTATAAGTTGATCCAGCTGGAAGAACCACCGTTCGATGCCGAGGCCTGGAAAACGCTGACGGATGCGGATAATCCTGATCCGAAGCCTACGCGGTCTTTGGCGTCCAAGTTGAGCATCGGTGTGTCTACCCCGTTTCAGAAGGAACACCCGCAGATTGCGGCGTTTTTCGAGAAGGTCGAGTTTCCGATTCAGCCGCTGAACAAAGCCTTGGCTACCATGAGCGAGAACCACACACCGCCACGTGACGTGGCTCAGGCGTTTATGAAAGAACACCCTGAAGTGTGGAAGGCTTGGTTGACGGAGGATGTAGCGGGGAAAGTTGAAGCCAGCCTGAAATGATCCGTAATGTGGGAGGGAGCAAGCCGAATCGTCGCACCGCACCTCCCACATTGTGAACACGTTGCTGTTTAGAACTTGGTTTGCACCGCCACTTCAAAGGTCCTCGGCGAACCGAGGTAGTAAGCCGGCGATACATGCGCAAACTCGGCATACACCTCATTGGTCAAGTTGCGCACCCGCCCAGTCACCGACGTGTGCGCATCTACGTTGTAGCGCAGGAACGTCCCGAACAGGGTGTAGGCAGGGACGGTCATCGTGTTGGCATTATCTGCGTACACCTCGGCGACATACCGCGCATCCACGCCGCCTTGCCAGTCCTCGGCGAAATCATAAGTCATCCACACATTCCCCACGCGCTTGGGCACGTTGGTCGGCGTACTGCCTTTACGCGAAACCACTGCGCCGCTGGCGATTTTCTCGTTGAACTCGTCGTACTCCGCATCCACCCAGGCGAAGTTGCCCTCTGCCAGAAGCTTTGGTGTGATGCGCAGCGAAGTCGCCAGCTCGATGCCCTTGGACGACTGCGCGCCGACCGGGATGCTGGTGGTCGGGTCCTGTGGGTCGGTGACGGCAAAATCCTTGCGCTCAATCCTGTAGGCGGCCACGGTCGCCGAGCCACGCCCGTCCAAGTAGTCAAACTTGCTGCCCACTTCCCACTGCTTGCCGGTCGAGACGTCGAACACCTGAGTGGTGGTAGTGGGCTGCTCGGCGGCGGTGCTGTATTGCACGTAGACATTGGCTGAGGGGATGAACTGGTACGTCAGGCCCACGCGGCCTGTCACCGGCTCCCAACGGCGCTTGAAGTGCCGTGGGTTAGTAGCCGTGACAACGCGGTGGTTGGTCACATCCAGGTCGATGGCGTCGTAACGCAGGCCGCTGAGCAGCGAGAGTTTATCGGTTAGGCCCAGTCGGTTTTCCACGAACAGTGCTTTGGTGGTGACTTCATTAGTCTTGTCCTTACCGAACTTTTCCTGGGTTCGCGGGATGTCGTAGAAGTGCCCGGGATTGAAGTCGTTTGGATCCACCGTGCTGTTACCCGGCATATTCCAGGGCGTGCTGGTGGTGCTGTTGACCTTGTACTCAAAGCCGCCGGACCAAGTGGTCGACAGGCCGAACAGGCTGTCGTCATGGCGCAGCTCGAACTGGTTGCCGTTCTGTTCGCCTTGATGGCGCACTTGGTAGGCTGTGGACCGGTTCACCGCGCTGTTGTTGGTGGTGTACTGGTAGGTCTCCAGGTTGCGGTAGTCGCGCTGGCTGTCGAGGTGGTAGAGGGTGTTTTTCAGCGTGGTGCTGTCGTTGATCCGGTAGTCGATAATCGAGCGTGCCCACAGCGTGCGCTGTTCATAACGACCGTCTGCCACGTTGTAGTTGTTGAAGCGGTTGTGTGTGTCGATCTTCAGCTCGCCGGCCTTGGGGTTGAGCACCGGTGTACCCCAATACGGGCTGTCTTCGTGTTCATCCTGATACTCCAGGGCCAGGGTGTGTGACAGGTCGGGAGTGAGGTCACTGAGCAGGGAAAACGCCAGGCTCCAGGCATCGCGCTGAGCGCGGTCGATGTAGCTGTGATTGGTATTGCGGCTGACATCCAGGCGCGCATAGTGCTGCACCTCGGCACCCGGTTCGGTCAACGCTTGGTTCACGCCAAAAGCCATGCCCGCCGTGTCGTAGCTGCCATAGGTCAGTTGGCCTTCGGCGGCTTGGTCCTCACGGGTCGCCAACTTGGTGACGTAGTTCAGTGAGCCGCCCACGGAGCCAGCGCCGTTGATCAAGGAGGAGGGGCCGCCGACCAGTTCCACCCGGTCATAGATCCACGCATCCACGGGACGCGCCAGGCCGGTGGCGACGTTGATCCCATTGAACATTTGGGTGATCTGGCTGCTGGTAAATCCACGATAAGACACAAACCCACCGAAACCCGGCGGTGCGCTGGCGTTGACGCCGGGCAGGGTGTTGGCTGCATCGCGGAAGGTCTTGGCGCCATGACGCTCGATATCGTTGCGATTGGCTATGGCCACCGACGCCGGGGTTTCCCGCACGCTCAATCCCAAGCGCGAAGCCACGCCGCTGGACTGATCCAGGGACAGGCCAGGCTCGGCAGTTGATTCTCCATCAATGGTGGTCGGGGCCAGCTCAATGGCCCAGGCGCAGACAGGCAGGCAGCCGAACAGGCCCGCCAACAGGGGTAAATGTTTCATGGTTGAATCCTGAAAAACTTGGCTTGAAAGCAATGCACAGCCGTCCGTATCTCCTTGGAAAAACGGTGGCCGGTGCAGATCGGAAAGCGAAGGGATCAGGCGAAGGCAGGGGGCGCGCGCGGGTTAGCCGCGGGCCAGGTGAAGCGAGCAGGGATGTCGGCGGCCAGCACAATGGCCGGCGGTGGCGCATGGGGTTGCGGCAACACCGCCACATTCAGGCTGGAACTGAGCGCCGGTCCCATCCCGCCGGAGGAGCACAGCGGACAACCAAACGCCTTGGACAGCGTGGGCAGGTTCTCATCGGTGGAGTTGGACGGCTGGGGCGCCTGGGTACGCGGGTCCACGGTACAGAACTGACCGCCGATGCCATTGAGCTGCATCCCCACCATCTGCCCATGACCAATACTGCAGACGAACACATTGAACAGGACGCAGCAATACAGCATCCAGGCAATGAGCGAGCGGTCGGCACGGGCGAATTTCATGGGGCGGCACTTTAGCATCAGCTGCCGACGAAATGCCTGCAAAAAATCTCTGGGCGACTATCCTGTTTCGCACCTTTAAGGAGAGCCAGCCATGAGCTTTGTCATCGCGCGGTGGATTGTCGGCATTTTTACCTGCATCAGCATGGTCCACCTGTACTGGGCGGCGGGAGGCAAACTCGGCAGCCTCGCCGCCATCCCCCAACTCCCCGGCGAATTCGCCAGCGGGCCACGCCCGGCGTTTAAACCGTCGGCATTGGGCACTTTTCTGGTGGCGATGGGGCTGGTGGCGATTGCGCTGCTCGTGTGTCTTCGGGCTGGGCTTTATTTCTCGCCAGTGTCCCATGGGGCATTGCAGTGGGGGATCAGCGCGATTGCCTTGGTGATGTTTGCCAGGGCGATTGGGGACTCGGAGTTGGTCGGGTTTTTCAAGAAAGTCAGTGGGTCGCGGTTTGCGAGTATGGACACGTGGTTTTATTCGCCTTTGTGCCTGGCGTTGGGGGTAGGGTTGTTGGTGGTGGCGTGGGGGTGATGGACGGATCGCTTTTTTCAGATCCCTGGATCATGACTGGATGAAGTACCAGTTTTGAACCAGAGGAATTCGTGGGAGCCCACCCATGTCCTGGCAGAGGGCTACACAAAAAAGCGGTCCAACTGATTGCATCAGTACACGGGGAAAACTTTCTCAAATAAAAAACGATCTCATTCCTGCCCGATTTGCGGACATGGCCGTCATGGTTAATAGAACCTCTATTACGCAGGATTTCCCATGTCGCGCCTCGCTCGTCCCGTGCATCCACTGGCTCTGTCAGTGGCGATGGCTTTTGCCGCAGTGCCGTTGCTGAATGTCCAATCCGCCTTTGCCGAAGAAAGCAGCCGCGCTGTGCGTAGCTTCCAGATCCCGGCCGGTGACTTGAGCCAGGCCCTCAATAGCCTGGCCGAGCAGGCGGGGCTGGTGTTGGCCTTTGATGCAAGCTTGACTCGGGGCAAACGTAGCAATGGCTTGAGCGGGCAATACGACACCGATGTGGCCCTGAACCAACTGCTGGCCGGCAACGGCCTGCAAGCCTTGAAGATTTCCGCCGACCGCTACCGCCTGGAAGCTATCCCGGATAACGGCGGCGCCATGGAGTTGCAGCCCACCACCATCAGCGCTGCCTACCAGGCTGAAAGCCCCACTGGGCCGGTGTCCGGCTATGTGGCCACGCGCAGCCTGTCGGGAACCAAGACCGACACCGCGCTGATTGAAACCCCGCAGTCGATCTCCATCGTGACCAGAGACCAGATGCGTGCGCAGAACGCCGAGAGCCTCAACCAGATCCTGCGCTACAGCGCCGCCGTGGTCCCGGAAACCCGTGGCGCTACCGCCTCGCGTCTGGACCAATTGACCATCCGCGGGTTCGCTCCGGCCACCTACCTTGATGGCCTGCGGATGCCATCGAGTCGTGATGCCTTGCCGCAAAAAGACGCCTTCGACCTGGAACGTGTTGAAGTGCTGCGTGGTCCGGCGTCGGTGCTCTACGGTCAAGGCACACCGAGCGGGGTGATCAACATGGTCACCAAGCGCCCGCTGGACACGCCGTTTCATGAAGTGGGCGTCGAATACGGCACCTTCAACAAGAAGCGCACCACCTTCGATTTGAGCGGGCCGATAGACGATCAGGGCGTGTACTCGTACCGTGTTGCCGGACTTTTCGACGATGCCGATGGTCAGGTCGAACACACCGAGACCCGCCGCCAGTCGCTGTCGACCGCGTTCACCTGGCGCCCGGACGATGCCACGTCGCTGACGCTGCTCGGGCATTTTCAAAAGGACCCCAAGGGCGCGTCCTACGGATCAGTGCCCGCCTGGGGCTCGGTATTGCACAGTCCAACCGGGCGCAGCATTGATGTGGATTTCTACGACGGTGAAAAGAACTTTGAGAAGAGCGACCGCGAGTATTACTCCATCGGCTACGCCTTCGAACATCACTTCGATGACGTGTGGACCGTACGCCAAAACGCGCGTTACCTGCGCAGTGAAGGCCAATACCGTAGCCTCTACAGCAACTACCTGCTGACGGATTATCGGACTATCCGCCGTTCGACTATCGCCACTGATGTGGACATGGACGCTTATACCCTCGACAACCAGGTCCAGGCCAAATTCGACACGGGCCCGTTGCAGCACACCTTGCTGATGGGGCTCGATTATCAGAACACCAGCACCGACACCCTGTCCGGCTCAGGCACCTACACTGCCGGGCCAACCCTGGATATTTTCAACCCGGTCTACGGCGCAGCCGTTGCGGTACCGGCGTATACCACCGACGGCACGTCGCGCAGCGAACAGACCGGCGTCTACCTGCAAGAGCAGATGAAGTGGGATAAGTGGGTGTTGCTGCTGGGTGGTCGTTATGACTGGGCCAGCACCGAGAGCAGCACCAAAACCCTTCGCACGGGCGTCAAGAGTCAATCCTCGCTGGACAGCAAGGCCTTCACCGGTCGTGTCGGCCTGGTCTATCTCTTCGATAATGGCTTGGCGCCGTATGCCAGCTATTCGGAATCCTTCAACCCGCAGTCGGGCACCGGGTATGGCGGCTCGGTGTTCAAGCCGACCGAAGGTAAACAGTATGAAATCGGCATCAAATACCAGCCGCCGGGCAGTAACAGCTTTATCACGGCGGCGATCTTTGACCTGCGCCAGAGCAACGTACTGACGACCGATCCGGACCCTACGCACCTGTGCGGTACCGGTCGTTGCCAGAGCCAGGACGGCGAAGTGCAATCCCGTGGTTTTGAGTTGGAAGGCAAGGCCAGCCTCAATGACAACTTGGACATCACTGCGGCGTACGCGTACCTGGATAACCGCATCAGCAAGTCCAACAATACCGTGCGCTATTCACCCATCAGCGACATCGGCGTAGGCCCGGCCATCAACGCAGAGGGCACCACCACTTACGCGGTTCCGCGTCACACCGCCTCGGCGTGGGCGGACTACACCTTCCATGACGGCAACCTCAAGGGTTTTGGTGCCGGTGCCGGTGCGCGTTATGTCGGCTCTTCGTGGGGCGATACGGCTAACACCCTGAAAGTACCGGGCTACACCTTGTTCGATGCGGCGGTGCACTACGACATCAAGAACATCGTCAACCTCAAGGACAACCTGCGCCTGGCGCTGAACGCTACCAACCTGGCGAATAAAGAGTATGTCGCGTCGTGCTATTCCTACTCGTGGTGCTGGTATGGCTCGCAGCGCACGGTGCAGGCGAGTGCGACTTATCAGTGGTGACTGCCTGCAACGTTGTAATGGGTGAACGCTGTGAGGCGAGCGTGCTCGCCAACAACCCGTTCACTCGATAAGGCAATTTAATGGCCCCTTTGTAACAAAATTCTCGCCAGAATCGCTTTTATTTTCAGGTGGTTAGGCGGGGATGCAAATGCGCAATGTTGGAATCATGCTGATCGCCTGCTCCCTGGCAGGGGGCGCGGCTGTCGTGCAGGCACGGGAGCTGCGCGCGGGTGACAAGTACATGTGCAGTTGGGGCGCTGGCACCGCTGCCAGGGCACAGGAACTCAAGCTGTCGGGGGTGTCGTTGTACGCCGCTCGGCAGAAGATCCAGACCCTCAAGTTCAACAAATCCTGGATGCGCATGATGGCCATGGGCATCACCGAACAGACCTACGACAGCCGTTCACGCCTCAAGCCGGAGGCGATCCGCCAAAGCTTCTACCAGGATTGCGTACGCTACAAAGTGGCGCGTAAATAGGCCTCGGCTACCAGCACTCGGCTTACAAAACCATCCCAACCCCTGGCCTCTCATTTGTCTACAATTGCGCCTTTATCCAAGGACAGGGCGCCAGTATGCAAACCACTATCCGGGTAGCGACGCAGGACGATGTCGCCACGCTCTTCGCCATCCGTACGTCTGTGGTGCAAAACCATTTGAGCGTTGCGCAGATGGCCGACCTGGGCATTACGCCCCAAGTTCTGGCCGAGAGCATTCGTGACGCGCCCTGTGCATGGATCGCTGAGGTAGACGGTCAACCTGCAGCCTTTGCGATGGTCGACCTAGCCGAAGGCGAAGTGTTTGCGATGTTCGTACTGCCGACTCACGAGCGTCTCGGCCTCGGTCGGAAACTGATGGCTGTTGCCGAAGCCGTGTTGTTTGAACACCACACCACACTGTTTCTGATCACCGACGGGCGTGACCACATTCGTGCAAACGGTTTTTACCAACGCCTGGGCTGGTCGAAAGTAGGGCAGGTTGAGTGTGACGACGTGCGCTACGAAAAAAACAGGGTGTAATCACGCGTGGACCCATCGAAGGATGCGTCGTTATTTTTATTAATAACCCTTTTTTATAAGTGGAAATATACCCGGTAGTTGCACCAAAAAGTGGCACTTGTATCCGTCACTACCCTAAAAAACATGTGGTTATTGAAGGACTTACAACACTTCCAATCCGACGAAAGGATTGAAATAGTCTTGTTACACGTTTTTACAGTCGTTACTATAGCCGGGCGTTCACCTCCCACGGTTTATGCATTTTTAAATCCCAAGTTTCCATCAGCTACTTGGGATTTTTTTTGCCCGCGATTTGACCTCCGCGTCAAACTTCACCCTCGGCAAACTCCGCGCGCATCCGTCCATTGCGTTTGGCCTGGTAGAGCAATTTGTCGACACCCTCGACAAATTCCAGCATCGGACTATCTGGTGTGACGATACGTGTACCGACGCCCAGGCTCATGGTCAGCAGGTTCGACACCGCCGAAAAACCATGCTCGATCTGCTGCTGGCAGATCAGGTGCAGGCAACGTCGTGCTACCTGTTTGGCCGACGCCGCGTCGGTTTCCGGTAGTAGCCATACAAACTCTTCACCGCCGATCCGCGCGATGAAATCCCGTGGCCGGTTGGCTGCCAGCGACAGGGTACGTGCGACCTGGCGCAAGCATTCGTCGCCCTTGATATGGCCGTAGTGATCGTTGTACTGCTTGAAAAAATCGATATCCAGGATGATCAACGACAGCGGCAACTGGCTGCGCTGGGCGCTGGCCCATTCGCGCTCAAGCACGGTGTCGAACATGCGTCGGTTGGCGATGCCGGTCAGGCCGTCCTGGTAGGAATATTCCTCAAGTTGCTTTTGCAGGCGTACCAAGTGCTCTTCGGTTTTCTTGCGTTCGCTGATATCGAACATAAAGCCGATCAGGGCTTCGACCTCGCCGTCCTTGCGCACCACGTGCACCACGTCACGAATCCACACGTAGTCGCCGTTGACCGTCAGTGCCCGGTAATCCGCCTCATGGTCCACGCCGGCGCGGGACTGCGACACACAGAAATTCACCACGTATTCACGGTCATCCGGGTGCATGCGCTCGACCCAGTCGTCCACGCTGACCCAGCTCTGCGGGGTCCAGCCCAGCAATGTTTCGATCTGCGGGCCGATGTAGCTGAACGTCATGGTTTGCCAATCGATACGCCAGGGGATGGCTTTGGTCGACTCCAACAGCGTTCGGTACACGTCACTGTCGGGCTGGCTTGGGTGATCGATGCTCATGGGAGTGCTCGGGGATGATGGCGAATAGCCAAGAGCCTCTTTTGATCGTCGCTTGGAGTCAAGCGTAAGCCGAGGCAGCAGACGAGAGGTCGTGAAGGAGGCTTTTTGGCGCGGGTGTTTCGGCGTTTTCGCTACAAATAGACGCTGGATTTTTGAACACTGACAGTACCGTTGGTGCAGGCAGCCGCTGCCGCGTTCGTCAAATCCTTTGTCGAACGGCAGAGAGCAAATGGCTTGGTAATACGAGAGTTGTTGGTCAGCGACCAGAGCGCCGATTTACAGGCGGCGTAGAAAGGATTTGACGATGTGTTTGGTGGCGTCGGTGGTGTCCAACTGGTCGAGCGCGCCATAAGCGTGCCACTGGCAGTCGACAATCTCGTTACAGGGTCGCGCGTCCGCGATGTTCACCACTGACGCTTCGAACACATGATGCAGCGTGTCGCGGGCTTTGAGTTCCTGCAGATAGAGCAGGCCGTCCACGTTCAATCCGGTTTCTTCTTCCAGCTCGCGTTCGGCGGCGCCCACCGGGCGTTCGTCGCGCTCGACCTTGCCACCCGGCAACGCCCATTTTGATCTGGCCTTGCGCACGAAGAGGATATGCCCCTCGTGTTCGCATATGACCGTTGCCCTGATTTTCATCGTCTGTGTCCCGCAGCGGCATGAATGTCATAAAAGTGTAATGCAATTGTCATGCTAAGTGGTTATGGCGCGCAGGGATGGGTATGTGGATACTGCCCGACTGAACAAAACGCACGAGGAAAACAGATGAGCACCGTACGTTGGGGCATGATCGGCTGTGGCAGTGTCACTGAATTGAAGAGTGGGCCCGCTTTCTACAAAGCGCCAGGTTCGGCCCTGGTGGCCGTGATGGGGCGTCGCGAGGCCGCCGTGCGCGATTATGCAACACGCCATGGCATTGCCCGTTCCTATACCGACGCCCAGGCGCTGATCAACGACCCTGAGGTGGACGCGGTCTACATCGCCACACCGCCCGACAGCCACTTGGAATACAGCCTGATGGTGGCCGCGGCCGGCAAGCATTGCTGCGTCGAGAAACCCATGGCGCTGAATGCCGAGCAAAGCGCATTGATGCAACGTACCTTCGAGCGTGCCGGGCTGCATTTGTTTGTCTCCTACTACCGCCGTTCGCTGCCGCGCTTTCAGCAAGTTCGCGATTGGCTGCGGGATGGGCGCATCGGCGAGCTGCGTCAGCTTACCTGGACCCTGTGCAAACCACCGGCTGCCGAGGACGCCAGCGCCGCCAACTGGCGCACCGACCCGCTGATCGCGGGTGGCGGCTATTTTGCCGACCTGGCCAGCCACGGCTTTGACCTGTTCCAGTACCTGGCCGGGGATATCGTCGAGGTGTCCGGTTTTACAGCACGCCAGGCAGGTCGCTATGTGGCCGAGGACGCGGTTACAGCTTGCTGGACCTTCAGCTCGGGCGCGCTGGGCATGGGTTGCTGGAACTTTGTTGCCGACCGACGGGAAGACAACGTCGAGCTGATCGGCAGTAAGGGTCGCATTACGTTTGCCGTTTTCGAAGACCAACCGCTGCGCCTTGAAGGCGAGACCAACGAAGTGCTGGACGTGCCATGCCACGCGCATATCCAGTGGCACCACGTGTTGGCCATGAACGCGCATATCCGTGGTGAAGCCGAGCATCCTTCGCTGGCCATCGAGGCATTGAAAACCGACCGGATTCTGGACAAGGTGCTACAGCGCAACCCCCATCATCCCGGCTAGATGCGATATACGTGTTTTTTCTCAAGGAATAGACGGATGAGATACTGGATGGTGTTGTGCCTTGTGCTCGCTACAGGCGCAATGGCGGCCCCAAGAAGTCAGGGCACGCCTGGAGAGTTTGATTTCTACGTGTTGTCGCTGTCATGGTCGCCGACGTTTTGCCTGACGCACCCGGATAACGAACAGTGTTCAGGTAAAGGCTACGGTTTTGTGCTTCACGGTCTGTGGCCGCAATACGCGAAGGGCGGGTGGCCGGCGTCCTGTGATTCCCAGTCACGCTTGTCTCGCGAAGAGATGGACAAGGGCGCGGCGCTGTTTCCCACGCGTTCCCTGCTCAAGCACGAATGGGCCAAGCACGGTACTTGCAGTGGGCTGGATCCAATGGCATATCTGGAAAAGACCGATGTGGCACTGGGCGTTGTCGCCATTCCGCCGCAACTGCAACCGTTCAATACACCGCCTTCGTTGCCTGCCCGTGAGATCGAGGCGTTGTTTCGCGAGAGCAACCCGCGCATCGGCAATCATGGGTTGGCCGTGATCTGCAGAGGCAAGGTGCTGTCGGAAGTGCGCGTCTGCCTGACCAAGGAGCTGGCGTTCGCCGGCTGCCCGCGCAGTGTGAAAACCCAATGCCGGGAGGGCGATATCCGCATTCCTGCGCAGCGCTGAGGCAGCCTCGCCACGAGACTGGGGGCCAGGGTGATTTTGTTCAATACCGTTTCGGCTCGGCCTTATACCGTGGATCCCTCTTCATGCATCACCATAAATAGGGATCCGCAATGAGCTTGATTATTTCCATGGCCGCCTTCGCCCTGGCCACCTCTATCACACCGGGACCGGTCAATGTCGTGGCCCTGAGTTCCGGCGCGCGCTTCGGTTTTGCCGCCAGCCAGAAACACGTGTTCGGCGCTGCCGTCGGTTTCACCCTGCTGTTGGTGCTGATCGGCCTGGGCCTGCATGAAGTGTTGGTGCGCTGGCCAATCCTGACCCAATTGATTCAATGGGGCGGCGTGGCCTTTTTGCTGTACATGGCCTGGAAACTGGCCGTCGATGATGGCCGCCTGGACGCCGAGGGCACCGCCACTGCGCCATCAATGCTTTACGGCGCGATTATGCAATGGCTCAACCCCAAGGCTTGGTTGGCTTGCGTGGCGGGAATGGGTCTGTTCGTGGCCGATGGCGACGCCGGTCAGGTGTGGCTGTTTGCAAGCCTCTATCTGGTGATCTGTTACCTGTCGGTGGCGTGCTGGGCCTATGCGGGCACCTTCCTGCGCCGCTACTTGAGTAACCCCCAGGGCGTGCGCGTGTTCAACCGCTCAATGGCCGCGTTGCTGGTGGCCAGTGTGGGTTATTTGCTGATGGCTTGAGCCGGTCGCGGTACTGGCCGGGCGTGGCGGCGAAGTGCTGTTTGAATGCACGCTGGAAATGCGCTTGGTCGGCAAAGCCTGCGGCCAGGGCCACATCGGCGATCAGTTCGCCCTGGCGTAGTTGGCTGCGGGCAAACTGGATACGCTCATTGACCACAAACGCATGGGGCGTCAGCCCGTAATACTGCTTGAACGCGCGGATCAGGTACGACGGCGACAGCTCGGCCGCCTGGCAAATATCTTCCAGTTTCAACGCAAGGGTGCAGTGCGCGCGGATGAATTCGGCGGCGCGTTCCAGCTTGTGGTTCACCTCCCGCACTGGCGTAAGCGATGGGTTCAGGCGCTGCTGAACTTCACTGAAATAACTGATCAGTGCACTTTGCTTTTGCAGCAGTTCGGCCTGTTCGTCCACCAATGTGCTGTACAGCGCCAACAGGCCGCTGAACAACACCGGGTCGCGGGTATGGGGCGTATTGAATGGCCGGTAACCCTGTTCGGTACTGAAGCCCAGTTGGTATTGCAGGTTCGTGAGCCACGGGGTATCGAGGTAGAGCATATGGTAGGACCAATGCTCGTTCTCAATAGGGTTGCAGGCATGCACGTCGCCAGGGTTCATCAATACCACCGTGCCGACGCTGATCTGGAAGGTCTCGGCGCCGTAGTGGTAATAGCTGCGTCCGGTGGTGATCGCGCCGATAGAAAAATGCTCATGGGCGTGACGGGTGTAAGTGACCTTGCGCCCGTCGGCGATGGTCCGCGCTTCTATGAACGGCAAGCGCTCGTCACGCCAGAAGCGGGGCGAGTGTGTCGCGCAAGTGTCCGGTGACATAGCGGTGGCTCCATCCCTTGGAAGAACGAGGGATGATCATTACACACGCCGCCAATGGCGTCAGCTTAGAAGTCCCACTTGGTCGCCAGCTGCAGGCTGCGCGGTTCGCCGTAGAAACCAGTGCCGAAGTTGCCGAGGCCCGTGTAGTACTTTTTGTCGAACAGGTTCTTCACGTTCAACGTGGTGCTCAGGTGCTCGTTGAAGCGGTAGCGCGCCATCAGGTCTACCAGGTAGTAGCTGTCCTGGGTGATGCGCGAGTCGTGGCCGAAGTTGACGGTATCGCTCGGATCGGGCTGGAACACGTTGCCGAAGAACGCGCTCTGCCAGTTCACGCCACCGCCCACGGTGACATTTTCCAGTGCGCCGGGCAGGCGATAGGAACTGAACAGGCGCACCACTTGCTGTGGCGTGGTGGTCTGCAGCACCGAGCTGTACACGTAGCCGTCATCGGCATCGCGGGTGTGCTGGTAGGTGTAGCCGGCGGCGATATTCCAGCCGTCCAGCACCTCGCCCGACAGTTCGGCTTCAAAGCCCTTGGTGGTCGCGCCGGCGATGGGGCGGTAAATCGAGTCGGTATCGAAGCCTGAGACATACTCGGCCACGTTGTCCTGTTCGATGCGGAACGCGGCGAAGCTGGCGTTCAAGCGACCGTCGTAGAACGCGGCCTTGAGCCCGGCTTCATAGGTTTGGCCTTCCACTGGGTCGAGCAATTTGCGGTCAGCGTCTTTGCTGGTTTGTGGTCGGTAGATTTGGGTGTAGCTGGTGTACACCGACCAGGTGTCGTTGAGGTCATAGACGATCCCGGCGTACGGCGTGACCACGCCACTCTGGTGGTAGGTGGTGCGGTTGTCGGTCTGGGTCGGGTCGTAGAAGTCGGTGCTGTCGGTGCCGCTGAAATTGCTCACGCGGGTGCCGAGAATCACCGATAGGTCATCGGTGGGCTTCAGACGAGTGGCCAGGTAGGCACCCGTCTGGCGTTGCACGATATCGTTCTGGCCGCTGCGTGAGATGTTCGGTTTGGCGTATTCACCTTGCCAGTCGAAGATGCTGCCGCCCACGCCGGGGTAGATCGAGCCGTACACCGGCACGTCCTGTTTCGAGCGGGTGGCCATGAAGCCCATGATCAACTCATGCTCGCGGCCGAACAGGCTGAACGGTCCACTGAGATTGACGTCCAGGGTGTTCTGCACCTGGTCGCCCTTGTACTTGCCCATGAACATGTACATGCCGTCGCCGGTGACCGGGTCCGGGTTGCCGCCGCTGGCGGAGGCCAGCAGGGTGTCGTGCTGGCTGCGTTTGCGGTCGAGACTGACTTTGAGCGACCAGTCATTGGCCAGTTTGTGCTGTACCGAGGCGAAGAGCGTCTGGTTTTGGAAGTCACGGCGGCTCCAGTCGGCGGCCGGGTTGAACGAGCGCGAGAAATTCGTGCGCGAGCCGTCGCTGAAGTACATAGGGAAACCGGTCCAACTGGCGCCGCGCGAGCGAGTGTTCTGCTGGTCGATGCCAAAGGTCAGCAGGGTGTCGGGCGTCAGGTCCGCTTCCAGGATGCCGTAGGCGATGTCCTTGGTGTTCTGGTAATGGTCCAGGTAGGACTGGCGGTCCTGATACACGCCGACAAAGCGCCCGCGTACATTGCCAGACTCGGTCAAAGAGCCGGAGATATCGCCTTCGGTGCGGTAGTTGTCCCAAGAGCCGAACGTCTGGGTGACCGAGGCCTTGAAGTCCTTGGTGGGCTTTTTGCGGATCAGGTTGACGGTGGCGGACGGGTCGCCGGAGCCGCTTAACAGGCCAGCCGAACCTTTGATGATTTCCAGGTGGTCGTACACCGCCATGTCGGTGCTGGTGGTGCCGTAGTCGTACACGCCGTCGTAGGTGGAGTTGACGCCGTCGTACTGGAAATTGGTGATCGGCAGGCCACGGCTGGAGAACTCCCAGCGCTCGCTGTCGTAGTTCTGCACGCTCACGCCAGGGGCGCGGCGCAGGGTATCGGCAATGCTATTGGAACCCTGATCGTCCATCTGCTGGCGGGTGATCACGGTGACCGATTGCGGGGTTTCACGCATTGATAACGGTAGACCGGTGGCCGAGGCCATCGAGCCTGTGGTGTAGGAGTGGGTGTCTTCAGTGGTAGCGCCCAAGTCCTGGCCAGAAATGGTGGTAGCGCCCAGCTCCAGGGCCCCGGTGCTGGCCGGGATCAGTTCCAGCACGTAGCCATTGTTGCCCTGGGGCAGGGCCTGCAAGCCGCTGCCTTGCAGCACGTGTTGCAAGCCACTGGCGGCGGTGTAGTTGCCCGACAGGCCAGGGCTGGTCTTGCCGGCGGCCAGGCTGTTGTGGCCGGCAATGAAAATGCCCGACTGCTCGGCAAAGCGGTTCAGCACACTGATCAGCGAACCAGCAGCGATGCGGTAGCTGCGCGTGGTCTCCTGGGTCGAAGGCGATTCGGCGGCATGCACCACCGGCACACCGAGGCAAAACAGCGAAGTGGCCAGCGCCAATGGGCGCAGCGCGAAGCGAGCAGGTTGCGACATGAATGTTTCCCTTTGGATCAAGTCGATCGGCGAATTGAAAGCGTCTACAGGGTTAACCGAACGAGTTTTGAAAAAGGGAACTGGCGGCGGGGAAAACTTACCGTGGGCCGACGGTGACCCACCATGGCATCAGCCGATCGACCCCAACCGGCAGCGCGGCTTGCAGCAGATGCAGGGCGTGGTCACTGTCCATCAGCGGGAATGAACCCATCACCGGCAAGTGCGCCACCGCCGGATCACAGCCCAGGTGGCCGGGGCGATAGCGGTTGAGCTCGGCCACCAATTGGCCCAGGGGCAAATTGTCGGCCAGCAACACGCCACGGCTCCAGGCTTCACGCGCGGGGGATACCGCGGTGGTTGGGTTGAAGCCATCGCGGTTGAACGCGATTTGCTGGCCGGCGTCGATGATGCGCACCTGCTGGCTGGCGGTGCGCACTTGCACCCGGCCCTCAAAGACGTTGAGCTCAGTGTGGTCTTCGCCTTGCAACACACTGAAGTGAGTGCCCAGGGCCTGCAGGCGGCCGTGTTCGGTGTCTACCAGGAAGGGCCGGCCGGCGTCCTTGGCCGTATCAATCAGCACTTCGCCAAAGCGTAGGTGCAACAGGCGTTGCAGGGGATCGAAGCGTATATCCAGCGCGCTCAGGGCGTTGAGCCATACATGACTGCCATCGGCCAGCACGGCATCGCGGGTCTCGCCGCTGCCGGTGGCGTAGTCGGCGCTCCAGCCGCCCACCAGCCGGGGCAGGGCGGTGTTGCGCCAAGTGCCCCACGCCAGGGTTGAACCGGCACACAACACCAGTAATGTTTTGAGTGTCTGGCGCCGCGAACTGCGCAAGGCGCGGCTGGCGCTCGGGGCTTGGTCCATCAGCGGCGCGAAACGCTGGCTGACGCGCTCCACATACTGCCAGGCCGCCAGATGCTCCGGGTTCTGCGCCATCCAGGCCTGCCAGCGTTGCTGCTCCTGGGCGCTGCCTTGGTCCTGCAGGCGCACGTACCAGTGCGCGGCCTGTTCCAGGCTGGCATGGCTGAGCTTGCCGGGGGTATTCATTGCACCAGCATCCCATCCAGCTCGGCTTCGAGGATCGCGCAATGCAGCAAGGCCTGGGCCATGTATTTCTTGACCATGCGTTCGCCCACGCCCAGTTGCTCGCCAATGGCTTTGTAGGGCAGGCCATGCAGTTGGGCCAGCAGGAATGCTTCGCGAACCTTGCTCGGCAGGCGGGCGAGCATGGCGTCCACTTCGTAGAGGGTTTCGACGATGATTGCCCGCTGTTCCGGCGACGGCTGGGTACTTTCGGGACGCAGGGCGAGGCTGTCGAGCCAGGCTTTTTCCAGTTGGCGACGTCGCCAATGGTCGATGCACAAACCACGGGCGATGGTGGCCAGGTAGGAGCGCTGGCGCGCGTGATCGGTCTCGGTCGGTGGGCGGCTGAGTAAGCGGATAAAGGTGTCGTGGGCCAGGTCGGCGGCATCCCAGCGGTCGTTCAGGCGTCTGCGCAACAGACCGAGCAGCCAGCCGTGGTGGGTGCCGTAGAGGTGGGTGAAGGAGGTCGACACACTAGCCATCCAGCGCGAGAGAAACGGTGTAAATAAGAATTGGTCGCGATTAAAGCAAAAGGATGGGGTGAGCGCAAATGATATTGGTTCGCTACTAGGCAGGCTTAAAGGAGTAGGGCTGAAGGTGGGAGGGGGGGGCTCTCGATTGTTGTGGGTCAGCCACAGCTGCATCAGCTGACAATCCCTCATCGGGGGCAAGCCCCCTCCCACATTTGGTCTGCGTGCATTCAGGCAGGAACGAGGAACGCCGCTTCCAGCAACTGCCGGGTATACGCGTGCTGCGGATCAGCAAAAATCGCCCGCGCATCGCCTTGTTCCACCACCTGGCCATGCTTGACCACCATCAATTGGTGACTCAATGCCTTCACGACCGCCAGGTCATGGCTGATGAACAGGTAGGTCAGGTTGTACTTGGCCTGCAGGCTGCGCAGCAATTCCACGACCTGGCGTTGCACCGTGCGGTCCAGCGCCGAGGTAGGTTCGTCCAGCAGGATCAGGCGCGGCTTGAGCACCAACGCGCGGGCGATGGCGATGCGTTGGCGTTGCCCGCCGGAAAATTCGTGGGGGTAGCGGTGGCGGGACTCCGGGTCCAGGCCCACTTCCTTGAGCGCCGCGATAATCGCCGCTTCCTGCTCGGCCGGCGTGCCCATTTTGTGAATGCGCAGACCTTCGCCAACGATCTCACTGACGCTCATGCGCGGGCTCAGGCTGCCGAACGGGTCCTGGAACACCACCTGCATTTCCCGGCGCAGCGGGCGCACCTGCTGTTGCGTCAGGCGGTCAAGCTGCTGGCCTTCGAAGCGAATCCCACCTTTGCTTCCGATCAAGCGCAAAATCGCCAGGCCGAGGGTGGATTTGCCCGAACCACTTTCGCCGACGATGCCCAAGGTTTGCCCTTGGGGCAGGCTAAAGTTGATGCCATCGACCGCCTTGACGTAATCGACGGTGTTGCGCAAAAAGCCCTTCTTGATCGGGAACCACACCTTCAGGTCATCGACCTCCAGCAGCGGCGGCCCGACCACATTATTGGCCGGTCCACCGCTGGGTTCGGCCGCCAGCAATTCCTGGGTGTAAGGGTGTTGCGGCGACTGGAACAGCGTCTCGCATTCGGCCTGTTCTACGATGCAACCTTTCTGCATCACACAGACGCGATGGGCAATGCGCCGCACCAGGTTCAGGTCGTGGCTGATCAGCAGCAAGGCCATGCCCAGGCGTGCCTGCAACTCCTTGAGCAGCTCCAGGATCTTCAACTGCACGGTCACGTCGAGGGCCGTGGTCGGCTCGTCGGCGATCAACAGTTCCGGCTCGTTGGCCAATGCCATGGCAATCATTACCCGCTGGCGCTGACCGCCGGACAACTCGTGAGGCAGGGCCTTTAGGCGCTTGTGCGGTTCGGGAATGCCCACCAGTTCGAGCAATTCCAGGGTGCGCTGCGTGGCAACCTTGCCGGTCAGCCCCTTGTGCAGGCCGAGCACTTCGTTGATCTGCTTCTCGATGGAGTGCAGTGGGTTCAACGAGGTCATCGGCTCCTGGAAGATCATCGCGATGCGGTTACCGCGAATGTGCCGCAGGGTCTTTTCCTTGAGGGTCAGCAAGTCTTGTCCGGCGTACTGGATGATGCCGCTCGGGTGCCGTGCCAAGGGGTAGGGCAGCAGGCGCAGGATCGAGTGGGCGGTCACCGACTTGCCAGAGCCGCTTTCGCCGACCAGCGCGATGGTTTCGCCGCGTTTGATGTCGAAGCTGACGTTGTTGACCACCCTGTGGTGATGCTCGCCGGTGACAAACTCGACGCTGAGGTCGCGGATTTCGATCAGATTGTCCTGATTCATCTCATTTCCTCGGGTCGAAGGCATCGCGAGCGGACTCGCCGATAAACACCAGCAAGCTCAACATGATCGCCAGCACGGCAAACGCGCTCATGCCCAGCCACGGTGCTTGCAGGTTGGATTTGCCCTGGGCTACCAGTTCACCCAGGGACGGCGAGCCGGCTGGCAGACCAAAGCCAAGGAAGTCCAGTGCGGTCAGGGTGCCGATAGCGCCGGTGAGAATGAACGGCATAAAGGTCATGGTTGAGACCATGGCGTTGGGCAGGATGTGGCGGAACATGATCGCGCCGTTCTGCATCCCCAGTGCCCGGGCTGCACGCACGTATTCAAGGTTGCGCCCACGCAGGAACTCGGCGCGCACCACATCCACCAGGCTCATCCAGGAAAACAGCAGCATGATGCCCAGCAGCCACCAGAAATTGGGCTGCACGAAGCTGGCGAGGATGATCAACAAATACAGCACCGGCAGCCCGGACCAGATTTCCAGGAAACGCTGCCCGGCCAGGTCGACCCAGCCGCCATAGAAACCCTGCAAGGCTCCGGCGATCACGCCAATGATCGAGCTTAGGATGGTCAGGGTCAGGGCAAACAGCACCGAAACCCGGAACCCGTAGATCACCCGCGCCAGTACATCGCGGCCTTGGTCATCGGTGCCCAGCAAGTTCACGGAAGAGGGCGGCGCGGGGGCCGGCACTTTCAGGTCGTAGTTGATGCTCTGATAGCTGAACGGGATCGGCGCCCACAGAGTCCAGGCGTCCTTGGCCTTGAGCAGCTCTTGGATATACGGGCTCTTGTAGTTGGCTTCCAGTGGGAATTCGCCGCCGAAGGTGGTTTCCGGGTAGCGCTTGAGCGCCGGGAAATACCAGTCGCCGTCGTAGTGCACGGCCAGCGGCTTGTCGTTGGCGATCAGCTCCGCGCCCAGACTCAGCCCGAACAGGATCAGGAACAGCCACAGCGACCACCAGCCACGTTTGTTGGCCTTGAAACGCTCGAACCGGCGGCGATTGAGGGGGGATAGATTCATCTCAATGCTCCCGGCTGGCGAAGTCGATACGCGGATCGACCAGGGTGTAGGTGAGGTCGCCGATCAGTTTCACGATCAGCCCCAGCAGGGTGAAGATAAACAGCGTGCCAAACACCACCGGGTAGTCGCGGTTGATCGCCGCTTCAAAGCTCATCAGGCCCAGGCCGTCGAGGGAGAAGATCACTTCCACCAGCAACGAGCCGGTGAAGAAAATCCCGATGAACGCGGACGGAAACCCGGCGATCACCAGCAGCATCGCGTTACGGAACACATGGCCGTAGAGCACGCGGTGGTTGGTCAGGCCCTTGGCCTTGGCGGTGACCACGTACTGCTTGTTGATCTCGTCGAGAAAGCTGTTTTTGGTGAGCAGCGTCATGGTTGCGAAGTTGCCGATGACCAGCGCAGTGATGGGCAATGCCAGGTGCCAGAAGTAGTCAAGGATCTTGCCGCCCCAGCTCAACTCGTCGAAGTTGTTGGAGGTGAGCCCGCGCAACGGGAACCAGTCGAAGTAACTGCCGCCGGCAAATACCACGATCAGCAGGATGGCGAACAAAAACGCCGGGATCGCGTAGCCGACGATGATCGCCGAACTGGTCCAGACGTCGAAATGGCTGCCATGCCGCGTGGCCTTGGCGATCCCCAGGGGGATCGACACCAGGTACATGATCAGCGTGCTCCATAACCCAAGGGAGATGGACACCGGCATCTTTTCCTTGATCAGGTCGATGACCTTGGCGTCACGGAAGAAGCTGTCGCCAAAATCCAGCTGGGCGTAGTTCTTGACCATGATCCACAAGCGTTCCGGCGCCGACTTGTCGAAGCCGTACATCTTTTCGATTTCCTTGATCAGCGCCGGGTCCAAACCTTGGGCGCCGCGATAGCTGCTGGAACCGGCCACCGAGACTTCGGCGCCGCCGCCGGCAATGCGGCTGGTGGCGCCTTCAAAGCCCTCAAGCTTGGCGATCATCTGTTCCACCGGACCACCGGGGGCGGCCTGGATAATGATGAAGTTGATCAGCAGGATCCCGAACAGCGTGGGGATGATCAGTAACAGGCGGCGAACAATATAGGCCAGCATTTAATCGCCTCCGCTCGCCGAATCGGCGTTCGTGTCTGTGTCCAAGGTGACGGCAGGTTTGACATTGGGTTTGCTCCACCAGGTGGCTGTGCCCACGTCGTAGCGCGGCGGGACTTTGGGGTGCCCCAGGTGGTCCCAATACGCCACGCGGAACGTCTTGATGTGCCAGTTGGGGATCACGTAGTAGCCAAACTGCAGCACGCGATCCAGTGCTTTGGCATGGGCTACCAGGCTTTTGCGCGAATCGGCGTCGATCAGTTCTTCCACCAACTGGTCCACCGCTGGGTCCTTGAGGCCCATGTAGTTGCGGCTGCCAGGCTTGTCGGCGCTGGAAGACTTCCAGAACTCCCGTTGTTCGTTACCTGGCGAAGTGGACTGCGGGAAGCTGCCCACCATCATGTCGAAGTCCCGAGAGCGGACACGGTTGACGAACTGCGAGACGTCCACCCGACGGATTACCAGGTCGATGCCCAGGTCCGCCAGGTTGCGCTTGAAAGGCAGCAGGATGCGTTCGAACTCGGTCTGTGCCAGCAGGAACTCGATGGTCACAGGTTTACCCGTGGTGTCGACCATCTTGTCATCAACGATGCGCCAGCCGGCCTCCTGCAGCAGTTGGTAGGCCTCGCGTTGCTGGGCGCGGATCATGCCGCTGCCGTCGGTTCTGGCCGGCTCGAAGGCCTGGGTGAAGACTTCGACCGGGATTTTGTCGCGCAGGGGCTCGAGGATTTTCAGCTCATCCGGGCCGGGGAGGCCGGTGGCGGCCATTTCAGAGTTTTCGAAGTAACTGCGGGTGCGGGTGTAGGCGCCGTTGAACAGCTGTTTGTTGCTCCACTCGAAGTCCAGCAACAGGCTGATAGCCTTGCGCACGCGCACGTCCTGGAACATCGCCTTACGTGTATTGAACACAAAACCTTGCATGCCCGTGGGATTGCCGTTGGGGATCTCTTCCTTGATCAACCGGCCCTGGGTCACTGCCGGAATGTTGTAGGCGTTGGCCCAGTTCTTGGCGCTGAATTCCAGCCAGTAGTCGAACTGCCCGGCCTTCAACGCTTCCAGGGACACGGTGCTGTCGCGGTAGTAGTCCGTGATGCGGTTATCGAAATTGTAGAAACCCTTGGTGATCGGCAGGTCCTTGGCCCAGTAGTCTTTGACCCGCTCGTAGCGGATCATGCGCCCGGCCTTGACCTCGGCCACCTTGTACGGCCCGCTGCCCAGCGGCACCTCCAGGTTGCCCTTGGCGAAGTCCCGCGTGACCCACCAATGCTTGGGCAGTACCGGCAGTTGTCCGAGGATCAGTGGCAACTCGCGGTTGTTGGTGCGCTTGAATTTGAACAACACCCGCAGCGGGTCTTCGGCGACCACTTCATCGACATCGGCGTAGTAGGTGCGGTAGATCGGCGAGCCTTCCTTCATCAGTTCCTGGAACGTGAACACCACGTCTTCGGCGCGGATCGGGTGGCCGTCGTGGAACCGCGCTTCGGGGCGCAGGTAGAAACGCACCCAGCTGTTGTCCGGGGCTTTTTCGATCTTGCCGGCGACCAGGCCGTATTCGGTGATGGGTTCGTCCAGGCTCTGCATGGCCAGGGTGTCGTAGATCAGACTGATGTTGTCGGCCGGCACGCCCTTGCTGATAAACGGGTTGAGGCTGTCGAAGCCGCCCATGCTCGATTCGCGGAAGGTGCCGCCCTTGGGGGCATCCGGGTTCACATAGTCGAAGTGCTTGAAGTCGGCGGGGTATTTCGGCGGCTCGTTGTAGAGCGTCAGCGCATGTTGCGGCGCCGCGTGGGCTGCGGAGCACAGCAACAGGCCGGCAAACAGTGAAGTACGCAAAGACATCATTGGGCTTTCTCCGACGCTTTCAGCCACCACGCGCTCAGGCCCAGGCTGTAGGGCGGCGTGGTGACAAAGGCGAACCGGTTACGGTACGCCAGGCGATGATAGTTGAGGTACCAGTTGGGAATGCTGTAGTGCTGCCACAGGAGCACTCGGTCCAGGGCGCGGCCGGCGGCCAGTTGTTCTTCGCGGGTCTGGGCGGCCAGCAGTTGTTCCAGCAGGTGATCGACAATGGGGTTGGCGATGCCCGCGTAGTTCTTGCTGCCCTTGATTGCGGCCTGGCTGGAGTGGAAGTACTGCCACTGCTCAAGGCCGGGGCTCAGGGTCTGATTGAGGGTGATCAGGATCATGTCGAAGTCGAACTGATCCAGGCGCTGCTTGTACTGCGCGCGGTCAACGGTGCGCAGCCGCGCGTCGATGCCGATGCTGATCAGGTTCTCGACATAGGGCTGCAGGATGCGCTCCAGGTTCGGATTGACCAGCAGAATCTCGAAGCGCAGCGGTTGCCCGTCCTTGTTGAGCAGGCGTTGGCCCGACAACTTCCACCCGGCTTCGCCCAGCAGCGACAGGGCGCGGCGCATGTTTTCACGGGGGATGCCGCGCCCGTCGGTCTGCGGCAGGCTGAAGGCTTGGGTAAACAGGTTCGCCGGCAATTGCTCGCGGTACGGCGAGAGCATCAGCCATTCGTGGCCCACGGGTACGCCGGTCGCCGCGAACTCGCTGTTGGGGTAGTAGCTCAAAGTGCGTTTGTAGGCGTTGCTGAACAGCGTGCGGTTGGTCCATTCGAAGTCGAACATCAGCCCCAGGGCTTCGCGCACCTTGGTCTGGCTGAAGGTCGGCCGGCGGGTGTTCATGAACAGGCCCTGGCTCTGAGTGGGGATCTGGTGAGCGATCTGCGCCTTGATCACGTCACCCCGGTTCACCGCCGGGAAGTTGTAACCATTCGCCCAATTCTTGGCCTGGTGCTCGATATAGATGTCGAACTCGCCGGCCTTGAAGGCTTCGAAGGCCACGTCGCTGTCGCGGTAGAACTCCACCTCGACCTTGTCGTAGTTATAGAAACCCTGGTTGACCGGCAGGTCCTTGCCCCAGTAATCCTTGACCCGTTCGAACACCAATTGGCGCCCAGGCGTGACCTTGCTGATACGGTAAGGCCCACTGCCCAGCGGCGGTTCGAAGGTGGTCGCCTTGAAATCGCGGTTTTTCCAATAGTGTTGGGGCAGCACCGGTAACTCGCCCAGGCGCAGGATCAGCAGCGGGTTGCCGGCGCGCTTGAATACAAAGCGGATGCGGTGACGGTTGAGGATGTCCACCCGCGCCACTTCCTGCAGGTTGGTGCGGTACTGCGGGTGGCCTTCGGTCAGCAGGGTGCGATAGGAAAACGCCACGTCATACGCGGTGATCGGCTTTCCATCGTGAAAGCGTGCTTCCGGGCGCAGGTTGAACACTACCCAACTGCGGTCCTCGCTGTACTCCACCGATTGGGCAATCAATCCGTAACTTGAGGTCGGCTCATCGCCGGATGGCGCGTACTGGCCGGTGCCGACCATCAATGGTTCGTTGAGCTCATTGACGCCGTATTGCAGGAAGTTGGGGGTTGAAACCGGGCTTGAGCCTTTGAACGTGTAGGGGTTGAGCGTATCGAAGGTGCCAAATGCCATGACCCGCAAGGTCCCGCCTTTCGGCGCTGCAGGATTTACCCAATCGAAGTGGGTGAATTTGGCTGGGTATTTGAGCCTGCCGAACTGCGTATACCCGTGGCTCTCGGTAATCGTCGCGTTCGCACCAAAGCTCAAGGCCAGACTTATTAGTAGAAGGAGGGGACGCTTCAAGTCAGAGATCCGATCCAGGCGGCTTGGGCTTTATGGTCGGTACAGTAACAGCTTGTTCCGGTTGGAAAAAGCCGGTTGGGAACACTGGAGATTCAGTGTAGGAGGGGGCTTGCCCCCGATAGCAGTTTGTCAGCCACCAGATTCATTGGCTGATCCACCGATATCGGGGGCAAGCCCCCTCCCACATTGGTTCTACAGTGTTCTTAAAGCCTTAGCGCGGCCCGGAAACTACCAGCATCTGCCCCGGCTTCAACGCCTGGCCAGTACGCGGGTTCCAACGCTTGAGATGTTGCATCTCGACGTTGAAACGCTTGGCGACGATGTACAGCGAGTCGCCTTTCTTGACCTTGTACTGCACCGGCTTCTTGCTGCTGGCTACTGCGCGGCGGGTGTCCTGCATCACCAGGGTCTGACCAACCTTGAGGGCCTGGCCGTTAAGCTTGTTCCAGCGTTGCAGGTCATGCACATCGACCTTGTTGGCCTTGGCGATCAGCGTGAGGTTGTCGCCGCTGCGCACCTTGTAGCTTCGGCTGCGGCCGGCAACCCGTGCGGTCTCAACTTCGTCGAAGACCTGTTTCTTCGGGCGCATCGCCAGTAATTCTTCAGGCTTCATCGTCGAAAGGGTGCTGGTCAGCAACTGCGCCTTGGAACTCGGTACCAACAGATGCTGCGGGCCATCCAGGGTGGTGCGTTGTTTGAGGGCCGGGTTGAGCTGGAACAGCTCGTCTTCATCGATTTCAGCCAGCGCAGCGACCCGTGACAGGTCCATGCTCTGTTTGACTTCTACCACTTCGAAGTAAGGCGTGTTGGCAATCGGGTTCAGGTTGACGCCGTAGGCCTCAGGGGCCAGCACCACCTGGGACAGCGCCAGGAACTTGGGCACGTAATCCTTGGTTTCCTGGGGCAGGGGCAGGTTCCAGTAGTCGGTGGGCAGACCGAGCTTCTCGTTGCGCTCGATCGCCCGGCTCACCGTGCCTTCGCCGGCGTTATAGGCTGCCAGCGCCAGCAGCCAGTCGCCGTTGAACATGTCGTGCAGACGGGTCAGGTAGTCCAGGGCGGCGGTGGTGGAGGCGGTAATGTCGCGGCGGCCATCATAGGCGCGGGTCTGGCGCAGGTTGAAGTAGCGCCCGGTGGAGGGGATGAACTGCCACAAGCCGACGGCATCGCTGCGCGAATAGGCCATTGGGTTGTAGGCACTTTCGATCACTGGCAGCAGCGCCAGCTCCAGGGGCATGTTGCGTTCTTCAAGGCGTTCGACGATGTAATGAATGTAGAGACTGCCGCGTTCGCCGGCGTTCTCCAGGAAGGACGGGTTGCTGGCGAACCAAAGGCGCTGTTGCTCGATGCGCGGGTTGACGCCAACGTTGTCCTGCAATTGAAAGCCCCGTCGCATGCGTTCCCAGACATCCTGCGGTACTTCGGGAGCAGGCTTTTCTGAAAGCCAGATGACGGGTTTCTGTTTGATTTTGGCCGTAAGGTTGGGCTTGGGTTGCACGGTGGATTGTGCAGTGAAATTGGTCGATTGGCAGCCCGCCAGCGTTGCGGACACAGCCACCGCCACAGCTTGAGCCAGGCGGGTCAATGCGTCTGAATGGTTGGATTTACGAATAGATGACGACATTGGCTGGAAGTAAGTTCCGGGCAAAAATGTCGGGCGATTCTAGAAAGCACTTTGGTTCCGGTCAACCATTCAGAAATTACGTATCAGATTGCATCGTCTTAGAACTTATCTTTCCAAGCCCTCAAGCTAGCAAACACCTCGGCCCCAGAGCGGTTGTCGCGGCCATTCCGTTCGTCCGCTTTTTGTTTAACGGATGTTTCAGAAGTACGCAGAAAAGGGTTGGTGCGTTTTTCCAATGCCAGGTTGGAGGGCAGTGTTATCTCACCACGGGCCCGGAGTTGGCGGACGATTTCCACACGTTCGGCGATGTCGGCGTTGTCCGGTTCCACTGCCTGGGCGAACTTGAGGTTACTTTGTGTGTATTCGTGGGTGCAGTACACCAGCGTGTCGGCGGGCAGTGCGGCCAGGCGCTCAAGGGAAGTGTGCATCTGCTCCGGCGTGCCTTCGAACAGGCGGCCGCAGCCGGCGGCGAACAGGGTGTCGCCACAGAACAGTACGCCCTGGTGATAGAAGGCGATGTGGCCGAGGGTGTGGCCTGGCACGGTATAGATGTCAAAGTCCCAGCCGAGCACGTTGATGCGATCGTTATCCTGCAGGGCGACGTCCCGCGCCGGGATCTGCTCGTTGGCCGGTCCGTAGACCTTGGCTTCGGTCACGCGCTTGAGTTGCTCGACGCCACCCACGTGATCATGGTGATGGTGGGTGATCAGGATGTCGCTCAGGGTCCACTCCGGATGTTGCGTAAGCCAGGCCAGTACCGGCGCGGCATCGCCTGGATCGACCACTGCGCAACGTTGGGTATGCGGGTCCTGTAGCAACCATATGTAGTTATCGGTGAAGGCGGGCAGAGCACTGATCTGTATCATTCTTCGATTCGCCAAGCTGAACACATTGGTGCATCTTAGAACGTCTAGGCGAGTTGGAGAATGCAATGACTGATAAAGCGTTCGCCCAGGCCGATCCTGAGTGGCTGGCCCTGATCGGCGCGGCCCGCGAATGGCTGTCCGGGCCCATCGGGCAATTTTTGCTGGATGAAGAACGGCGCATGCTCGAAGACGAGTTGGGTCGTTTCTTTGGTGGTTACCTCGTGCATTACGGTCCCTCGGCACAGACGCCGCCCTCTGCGCCGCAGGTGCAGCGAAATGTGCGCCTGGGTGCTCCGTTGCCGGGCGTAGAGATCGTTTGTGAGGAACAGGCCTGGCCGTTGAGCGAGCACGCTGCCGATGTGGTGGTGTTGCAGCATGGTCTGGATTTCTGCCTGTCGCCTCACGGGTTGCTGCGCGAGGCGGCGAGCAGCGTGCGCCCTGGTGGCCATTTGCTGATTGTTGGTATCAACCCCTGGAGCAGTTGGGGGCTGCGCCATGTGTTCGCTCATGATGGCCTTCGCCAGGCGCGCTGCATCTCGCCGTCGCGGGTGGCGGACTGGTTGAACCTGCTGGGCTTCGCGCTGGAGAAACGCCGCTTCGGGTGCTATCGTCCGCCGCTTGCCTCGACCAAGTGGCAGGCGCGCCTGGCCGGCTGGGAACGCCGCGCGGGTGCTTGGCAACTGTCGGGCGGCGGCTTCTATTTATTAGTAGCGCGCAAGATTGTGGTCGGGCTGCGGCCAGTGCGCCAGGTGCCCCGCCAGCCCATGGGCAAGCTGGTGCCGATGCCCATGGCCAAGGTCAATCGCAAGCAAAGCGAACCGTAAAACCTTTTTGATTTCAGATCCCGCCTGTTTTGATGGATGTAACCGATGACCGATACCGTAGAACTCTTCACCGATGGCGCCTGCAAGGGCAACCCAGGCCCCGGCGGCTGGGGCGCGTTGCTGGTGTGCAAGGGCGTCGAGAAGGAACTGTGGGGCGGCGAAGCCAACACCACCAACAACCGCATGGAATTGATGGGCGCGATTCGCGGCCTTGAAGAACTCAAGCGCCGTTGCAACGTACTGCTGGTGACCGACTCGCAGTACGTGATGAAGGGCATCAACGAGTGGATGGTCAACTGGAAAAAGCGCGGTTGGAAGACCGCCGCCAAAGAACCGGTCAAGAATGCCGACCTATGGCAACTGCTCGATGAGCAATGCAATCGCCATGACATCACTTGGAAGTGGGTACGTGGTCACATCGGCCACCCCGGCAACGAGCGTGCCGACCAGTTGGCCAACCGTGGCGTGGATGAAGTGCGGGGCTACAAGCAAAGCTGATGCCGTCTGACGTGTTAACATCCCGCCCTTTGACGCACACCACCACCCCGTTGAGAGCTGAACCCTGATGGCCATCCGATCTGTTGTACTCGATACCGAAACCACCGGCATGCCGGTGACTGACGGCCACCGGATCATTGAAATCGGCTGTGTCGAACTCATGGGTCGGCGCCTCACCGGGCGTCACTTCCACGTCTACCTGCAACCGGATCGCGACAGTGACGAAGGCGCCATCGGCGTCCACGGCATCACCGACGAGTTCCTCAAGGGCAAGCCGCGTTTTGCCGAGGTGGCCGATGAGTTCTTCGAATTCATCAACGGCGCCCAGTTGATCATCCATAACGCGGCGTTCGACGTCGGCTTCATCAACAACGAATTTGCCCTCATGGGGCAGACGGATCGCGCGGATATTTCCCAGCACTGCTCGATCCTCGACACCTTGATGATGGCCAGGGAGCGTCACCCTGGCCAGCGCAACAGCCTGGATGCGTTGTGCAAGCGGTATGGCGTCGACAACTCCGGCCGAGAACTCCACGGCGCCTTGCTCGACTCCGAGATTCTCGCCGACGTCTACCTGACCATGACCGGCGGGCAGACCAGCCTGTCCCTGGCCGGCAATGCTTCCGATGGCAGCGGCTCTGCGGAAGGTTCGGGCAATCGTCCTTCGGAAATCCGGCGCCTGCCGGCAGATCGCAAGCCGACCACCATTCTCCGCGCCAGCGAGCAGGACATGGTCGAGCATGCGCAACGCCTGGAAGCGATTGCCAAGTCGGCGGGCGCGCCGGCGCTGTGGACCCAGTTGACACAACAATAGCCCTGCGTGGGTCCGATCAACCTGTGCGAGGGGGCTCGCCCCGATAGCGGTGGATCAGCCAATCAACTATTAGCTGACACACCGTGATCGGGAGCAAGCCACCTCCCACAGTTGATCTGCGTAGCTTTCAAAATCTTCATTCGCGTCATCGCTTCCCAGCTTCTACCCTGAGTGCATAGCCCTCAGGACTCCCACGCCCTCATGTACAAAGACCTGAAGTTCCCTATCCTTATCGTGCACCGCGACATCAAGGCCGACACCGTTGCCGGCGACCGGGTACGCGGCATCGCCAGGGAGTTGGAACAAGAGGGCTTCAGTGTTTTTTCCGCCGTGGACTACGCCGAAGGTCGGCTAGTGGCGTCTACCCATCACGGCTTGGCCTGCATGTTGATCGCCGCCGAAGGCGCTGGCGAAAATACCCATCTGCTGCAAAACATGGTTGAGCTGATTCGCTTGGCGCGGGTACGGGCACCGAACCTGCCGATCTTTGCCTTGGGCGAGCAAGTCACCCTGGAAAACGCCCCGGCCGATGCCATGAGCGAGCTCAATCAACTGCGTGGCATCCTTTATCTGTTCGAAGACACCGTGCCATTCCTGGCCCGGCAAGTGGCCCGCGCTGCGCGCACCTACCTGGATGGCCTGTTGCCGCCGTTCTTCAAGGCCTTGGTGCAGCACACCGCTGATTCAAATTATTCCTGGCACACCCCCGGCCATGGCGGTGGCGTGGCCTACCGCAAAAGCCCGGTGGGGCAGGCATTTCATCAGTTCTTTGGGGAAAACACCCTGCGTTCGGATTTGTCGGTCTCTGTCCCCGAATTGGGCTCGCTGCTGGACCACACTGGCCCCCTGGCCGAAGCAGAGGCTCGTGCTGCCCGTAATTTTGGAGCTGACCACACCTTCTTTGTGATCAACGGCACTTCCACCGCCAACAAGATTGTTTGGCACTCGATGGTCGCCCGCGATGATTTGGTGCTGGTGGACCGCAACTGCCACAAGTCGGTATTGCACTCGATCATCATGACCGGCGCGATCCCGCTGTACCTGTGCCCGGAGCGCAACGAACTGGGCATTATCGGCCCGATCCCCCTGAGTGAATTCAGCCCCGAGTCGATCCGCGCCAAGATCGACGCCAGCCCGTTGACCCGTGGCCGGCCAGCGAAAGTGAAGTTGGCCGTGGTCACCAACTCCACCTATGACGGCCTGTGCTACAACGCCGAGCTGATCAAGCAGCAATTGGGCAACAGCGTCGAGGTGCTGCACTTTGACGAAGCCTGGTACGCCTACGCGGCGTTCCACGAATTCTTTGCCGGGCGCTATGGCATGGGCACCTCGCGCACTCCGGACAGCCCACTGGTGTTCACCACTCACTCCACTCACAAGTTGTTGGCCGCGTTCAGCCAGGCCTCGATGATCCATGTACAGGACGGCGGCGCCCGTCAGTTGGACCGTGACCGTTTCAACGAAGCGTTCATGATGCACATCTCCACCTCGCCTCAGTACAGCATCATCGCGTCGCTGGACGTGGCTTCGGCGATGATGGAAGGCCCTGCCGGGCGTTCGTTGCTCCAGGAAATGTTCGACGAAGCCCTAAGTTTTCGCCGCGCGCTGGCTAACCTCCGCCAGCATATCGCCGCTGAAGATTGGTGGTTCTCGATCTGGCAGCCGCCGTCGGTGGCGGGCATCGACCGCGTCGCCACGGAGGACTGGCTGTTGCAGCCGCAGGATGACTGGCATGGCTTTGGGGATGTGGCCGAAGATTATGTGTTGTTGGACCCGATCAAAGTGACGCTGGTCATGCCCGGTCTCAATGCCGGCGGCGCCTTGAGCGATTGTGGGATCCCTGCCGCCGTGGTCAGTAAGTTCCTCTGGGAGCGCGGGTTGGTGGTGGAGAAGACCGGGTTGTATTCCTTCCTCGTGTTGTTTTCCATGGGCATCACCAAAGGCAAATGGAGTACGTTGCTCACCGAGTTGTTGGAATTCAAACGCAGCTACGACGCGAATGTCAGCCTGGCCAGTTGTTTGCCCTCGGTGTTTGCCCAAGGCCCGGCGCGTTATCAGGGCCTGGGTTTGCGCGACCTGTGCGACCAATTGCACAGCTGTTACCGCAGCAACGCCACCGCCAAACACCTCAAGCGCATGTACACCGTACTACCGGAGATTGCGATGAAACCGGCGCACGCCTACGACCAATTGGTAAGGGGTGAAGTGGAAGCAGTGTCGATTGATGCCTTGCCAGGACGCGTCGCAGCCGTGATGCTGGTGCCGTATCCGCCTGGCATTCCGTTGATCATGCCCGGCGAGCGCTTTACCGAGAGCACCCGCTCGATCATCGACTACCTGGCATTTGCCCGTACGTTCGATAGCAGTTTTCCCGGTTTTTTTGCCGATGTTCACGGGTTACAACACGAAGATGACGGCAGTGGTCGTTGTTACACCGTCGACTGCATCAAGGGTTAAGGATGTTTATGCAAGCTGTAATGAACCCGAAGTATCCAGGGCTCAGTGTGCGAGTCGCCGACGAAGGTTTTGATGCCTACGTGTGGGGCAATGACTTCAGTTTCGAGGTCAGCGCCTACAGCGTGCCGGAGATGGGCAAGCGCGTCGATCAATGGCCGCTGGAGCGTATCCTGCCGTACCGCAAATGTTATGGGATTGATCCTGAGGAGTTCGCCAGTTTCCGCGATGCCCCAGACAGTGCGATCTTCATGGCCTATCTGGACGATCGACCGGTGGGGCATGTCGTGGTCAGCACCAACTGGAATGGCTTCGCCCATGTGGATGAACTGGCGGTGGTCTTGCCGGCGCGGCGGCACGGTGTAGCGAAGGCATTACTGGATGTAGCGCAGTTCTGGAGCCGCAAGAAAAACCTGCCGGGCATGATGCTCGAAACCCAGAACAACAACCTCGGCGCCTGCCGCCTCTATGAGCGATGCGGCTATGTGATGGGCGGGATCGACCACCTGCGCTATCGCGGCATTGACCCGCAAACTCGTGAAGTGGCGATTTTCTGGTATCGGCTGTTCAAGGCCGAAGTCGACAAGGCTTAACTCAGCAGCAGGCTTTCAGCCTTCTGCGTGACAATCTCCAGCAATGCATTCATCGCTGGAGAGGCCACGCCATCCTTGAGGGTCAGCGCGTACAGGCTGACCATCATCGGCGGCGACACCGGGCACGCATCCAGCCCGGCCTCTTGCGCGCCAAATGCAGTGAAGGGGTCGACAATCGCCAAGCCTTCTCCCGCTTCTACCATGCTGCGCATCATCTGGTAGGTCTGCACCCGCGTCTGCACCACCGGAAGCGGCCGTAGGGCTTGCAGCTTGGCGTCCAGCAGGCGGCTGAGCGGGTCTTGCCCCTCCAACCCGATCATCGACTGGCCGGCCAGGTCCTGTAGTGCAATGTACTTCTGCTTGGGCTTGAGCCAGCCGTGGGGCGCCAGCAACTGCAGTTTGCCTTGAGCCAGCACGGTGCTGACGATTTGCGGGTGTTCCGGGTCATGCAGGCTCAAGCCGACATCGGCCTCATGCAGCAACAGGCTCCTGACGATCTCCCTTGTGGGCTGGCTTGATAGGTTGCACGGGGTGTCCTGAAAGCGTCGACGCAGCACTGCGATACTTTGCGGCAGCAGTTGATTGGCCAGGGGCGGGGTACAGAGCGCACGCAAGGGCGGGGCGTGATGGTGTTTCAAACGGCTGGCCAGGCGTTGCACCGGTTCCAGCGCTTCGTATATATGGGCGATTTCTGCCTGCAGTTCGAGGGTTTCCCGTGTTGCCTGCAAGCGCCCGCGCACGCTGGCAAACAGCATAAAGCCCAGTTGCTGCTCGGCTTCCTTCAGCGCCGCGTCCACATCGCCCACGGGGAGTTGCAACCATTCGGCGGCCGTGCCGAGGTGTCCGGTCTGCAAGATGGCCTGAATCACTTCGATATGACGTAAACGCATGGCCGGAGTCTATGTGCAGTGTGGTGGGGTTTCAATGGTGCAAGCGGTCGTGCGCAAAAAAGACGGTGCAGGTCGCCTATGCCACTGGCGTTCAGCCACGACCTTACTAGAATGGCTCGTCTGATCATCAGCGACCAAAGCCGGGTACCGGCACTACAACAAAAACAGGTCTGGTCTCGAATGCCTATTCCCTCGATGTTCTTCGGGGTAACGGCCAAGCAACTCCTGGTTCTGGTGACCGTGGGGTGCGCGGCGGCTTATCTCTTCAATAATCACGACAACAACACACCGGAAAGCCTGGCGCTCGAAGCGTTTATCCGTGCCCAGGAACAGGTCGGCGAACAAGTGGGGGCGGTGTTGGGGGTGACCTTGATCAGGCAGGTGGAGGCGTATCCCGCGTACAACACGTCGGGCTACACGCGCTCGATGTACGCCGTGGAAGGGGAGCGGGGGCACTTGCTGGTCACGCTCAAGCAAGGCGAGCAGGGCATCGAAGTGACGGAAATCCGCAGCCCCTGATCACCCCAGCCCAGTCAACGCCAGCAATGGCCAGGACTGAGCAGGTCATCAAGGCGAGATCTTATGAAGCGAGGGTGGTTTGCGATTCGCGGACAATAATGATGCCCGACTGGATCAGTTTGAACTCATCGCCTTCCAGTTTTTCTACACGGTCGCCAATGGCCAGCTTGTAGGTTGTGGTGGGCGCCGAGCCAGCCAGGTCGCCTTGCGCCGGGTTGGATTCCTGGAACTCATGCACGGAATAAACGCGACCTTCCGCGTCTCTGGCATGGAACTGTCCGACAAGTACTGCTGCCATCTGTTTAGAACCTCTGGAGATAAACACTCGATTTGCGGTTCTGTAGACCGTAATAAAGAGGGGTAGTTTGCCTACGGAAAAAAAATACTATTCGCTGGGATTTTACGACGCTTCCTACGCAGAGAGGTGCGAGGCAAACGTCTGGAGGATTCTCAAAACCTTCTGGTGAACCTGTCGTGAAGCCTCTATAACTACAAGCTCCTTTAGTCAGACATCGGGAAAACCTCAATGAGCAAGGTCTACACGATTGCCGTCCTGGTTGGCAGCTTGAGAAAACAGTCGATCAACCGCAAGGTCGCGTTGGCATTGGCCGAACTGGCCCCAGCCAATCTGAAGTTGAACATCGTCGAAATTGGCGATTTGCCGCTCTACAACGAAGACATCGACGCTGATTCACCGCCGGCAGCCTACAGTACTTTCCGCAAACAGGTGAGTTCATCCGACGCGGTGCTGTTCGTGACCCCGGAATACAACCGCTCGGTGCCGGCCCCGTTGAAGAACGCGATTGATGTGGGTTCCCGTCCTTATGGGCAAAGCGCCTGGAGCGGCAAGCCGGGTGCGATCATCAGTGTGTCGCCTGGCGCTATCGGAGGCTTTGGCGCCAACCACCATCTGCGTCAGTCCCTGGTGTTCCTGGATGTGTGGTGCATGCAGCAGCCCGAAGCCTACCTGGGTGGGGCGGGCAGTGTGTTTGATGAGTCGGGCAAAGTGTCGGAAAAGACCAAGCCGTTTTTGCAGGCGTTTATCGATGCCTACGGCCAGTGGGTAGAAAAACAAACGGCTTGAGTTGGCAATAGCGTAAAGCGTGGGAAGGGGGTTGCCCCCTCCCACATGTTTAGATCAGCGCAGCCAGTTGGTTCGCGCCAGCTCGATTACCTCATCGCCACGCCCACTCATCACCGCCTTGAGCATGTACAAGCTAAACCCCTTGGCCTGCTCCAGCTTGATGCTCGGCGGCATCACCAGTTCCTGGGTGGCAGTCACCACGTCCACCAGCACCGGGCCATCGTGGGCCAGGGCGCGGCGCAGGGCCGGCTCCAGGTCTTCGGACTGCTCCACACGAATGCCGAGGATACCCATGGCATTGGACATCGCCGCGAAATCCGGGTTTTTCAGTTCGGTGCCCGCGTCCAGATAACCCGCCGCCTTCATCTCCATGGCGACGAACCCCAGTGACGAGTTATCAAACACGATGACTTTCACCGGCAGCTTCAGCTGCGCCAGCGAGATGAAATCCCCCATCAACATGGCGAACCCGCCATCGCCGGACATCGAAATCACTTGCCGCCCCGGGAATGCTGCCTGCGCGCCAATGGCCTGGGGCATGGCGTTGGCCATGGAGCCGTGGTTGAACGAGCCGATCAGGCGGCGTTTACCGTTCATCTTCAGGTAGCGCGCCGCCCAGACCGTGGGCGAACCGACATCGGCGGTAAAGATCGCATCATCGTCGGCCAGCTCACTGAGCAATCGCGCGACGTATTGCGGATGGATCGGCCGGTTGGCTTTTGAAGGTTGCGCAAGGTCATCGAGCCCCTGGCGGGCTTTCACGTAATGCTTCAATGAAGTCTCAAGGAAGCTGCGATCCGTCTTGCGGGTCAAGCGCGGCAGGAGGGCGTCGATGGTTTCGCCCACATCTGCGGCGATGCCCAAGTCCAAGGTAGCGCGACGACCCAATGCCTGTGGGTTGCGGTCGACCTGGATGATTTTTGCGTCCGCAGGGTAGAACTGGCGATATGGAAAGTCCGTGCCGAGCATGATCAGCGTGTCGCAGTCGAGCATGGCGTGGTAACCGGAGCTGAAGCCGATCAGGCCAGTCATGCCCACATCAAACGGGTTATCCCATTCCACATGTTCTTTGCCGCGCAGGGCGTGCACCACCGGCGCACCCAGCGTATCGGCCAGGGCCACCACTTGCGCATGGGCGCCCGCACAGCCGCTGCCACACAGCAGCGTGACTTTTTCACTGTCCTTGAGGATCTCGCTCAAGTGCAGCAGATCGGCCTCCGCAGGCAGTGTGCGTGGCGCGTGCAGGGCCGGCCACGGCTTGAGGGTGTCTTCGACTTCCAGCAGCGACACATCCCCCGGAATCACCACCACTGCTACGCCGCGATTGAGGATCGCCGAGCGCATGGCGCGGTGCAGCACTTGGGGCATCTGCGCGGGGTTGGTGACTAGCTCGATGAAGTGGCTGCATTCCTTGAACAGTTCCTGGGGATGGGTCTCCTGGAAGTAGTTCAAGCCAATTTCCGAAGACGGAATCTGCGCGGCAATCGCCAGCACTGGCACATGGTTGCGATGGCAGTCGAACAGACCATTGATCAAGTGCAGATTGCCCGGCCCGCAGCTGCCTGCGCACACCGTCAACTCGCCGGTGGCTGCTGCTTCGGCACCGGCGGCAAACGCGGCGACTTCTTCGTGGCGCACATGCATCCACTCAATGCTGTCCATGGTGCGTAAGGCGTCGGTGAGGCCGTTGAGGCTGTCGCCGGTCAGGCCCCAAATGCGCTTGATGCCCGCCTGTTCAAGGGTGGTCGCCAGTTGCTGGGCCAGGTTGATTTTCGCCATGAAGCACTCCAATCGTCAGTGAGGTTAAAAAACTGCTGATCAATAGGGGACAGCTCGATCACGGCGAATGCTCCGTCTTTAATGTGAAGATTGCGTCATGGCCGCACGGTACTGCCGAGTGCGCCGAGCGATAAACCATTGGTCACACGCCAGGGCCAGCCAGGGGATAACCTTGGGGTTGGGCAAACGACCACGGCTGAGGCGGCGCATCTGGCCGCGCACCACGGCGAGAGTAGCGAGTGAGGCCAGAGGCTTGCGCTTCCAATCGATCGGTTTGAGTTGCGGGTTGAGGTCGCGTCCTTCGCGCCAATGCTTGATCAATTGTGGTTCCAGGGTCAGGGCGGTGGCGATACCGGCCATGGCGATGCCGCTGTCCAGTACCTGCTTCACGATAGGCAGTCGGCGAATGCCACCGGTGACCATCACGGGCATGGTGGCGACGCTGGCCATTTCTGCGGCAAATTCTAGGAAATACGCCTCACGGGCCAGGGTGCGACCATCCCGCGCTTCGCCTTGCATGGCGGGCGACTCGTAGCTGCCACCGGACAATTCCAACAAGTCGATGGGCAACGGGTTGAGCATTTTGACCACCGCGCGCGCATCGGTTTCATCGAAGCCGCCACGCTGGAAATCCGCCGAGTTGAGTTTGACCGCCACGCAAAACGACGGGCTGACACTGGCGCGCACGGCGTGAATCACTTCCAGCAGCAGGCGCGCGCGATTTTCCAGCGAGCCGCCCCAACGGTCGCTGCGGTGGTTGCTCAAGGGCGAGAGAAATTGACTCAGCAAATAGCCGTGGGCGCCGTGGATCTGCACCCCGGTAAAGCCAGCTTTCTCGGCCAGGCGTGCGCTGGTTGCGAAGCGCCGGATCACGTCCTGAATATCGTCTTCGGTCATCGCTTTTGGTGTGGCGAACATCTTGGAAAAGCTGCCCAGGTCCAGCGCAATGGCCGACGGTGCAAAGGCTTGTTGCCCGAGATTGGCCATGGTCTGGCGCCCTGGATGGCTGAGCTGCATCCAGAAGTGCACGCCCTTGTTACGGGCTACATCGGCCCATTCGCGAAAGCTGTCCAGGTGCTCCTCGTTTTCCAGGGCCACGCCGCCGGGGCCGGTCATGGCGTGGCGGTCGATCATCACATTGCCGGTCAGCAGCAGGCCGGGTTCGCCATCTGCCCAGGCCTTGTACAACTGCTTCAATTCGCGGGACGGCGCTTGGTTGATATCGGCCATGTTCTCTTCCATCGCAGCCTTGGCGATGCGATTGGCGATGATTTGGCCGTTGGGCAGTTGCAGGGCTTCAAAAGGTGACATGAGTTGACTCCTGAGCGGGGGAGGGCTCAGGCTAAGCTTAAAGTTAACTTTAATGTCAAGCAGGCGTTGTGATGAATATTGGTGAGCTGGCAAAACAGAGCGGTCTGGCCGCTTCACGCATTCGTTTTTACGAGAGCGAAGGGTTGATCAGTCAGGTCGGACGCCAGTCCAACGGATACCGGCGTTATGCACCTGAGGCCTTGCAGACCCTGCAATTGATTCAGAGTGCGCAGCAGGCCGGGTTTACCTTGCAGGAACTCAAGGCGCTGATGCCTGCGCCTGGAGAGCACAAGCGCGACGAGTTGATCGAGGCCCTGGAGCGCAAAGTGGCACAGATCGAAGTGATGCAAGCGCAATTGGCCCACAGCAAAGCGCAGTTGCTGGGCGTGATCGAGGCCGTGCGGGCGCAGCCGGAAGGCGTGCCATGCTCCATGGGGCAGAAGCAGGTGCTGGCGTCGATAAAACTTCAACCATAAAAAAAGCCCTGGCATGCCAGGGCTTTTTCATGTCCGCAGACTTAACGCCGGCGAAACAGCGGCAACGGCTCATCGGTTGCAGCCTGGTACGTCACCGAGAAGTCCTTGAGGCTTTCCAATGCTTCGTACGGGTCTTTGTCTGCGCGCAGCGCGAAGGCATCGAACCCGCAACGACGCAGATAGAACAACTGGTCGCGCAGCACATCGCCGATCGCCCGCAGCTCACCTTTGTAACCATAACGGTCACGCAGCAAGCGTGCGTTGGAGTAGTTGCGACCGTCGGTGAAGGCCGGGAAATTCAGGGCGATGACCTGGAAGTGTTCCACGTCAGGACCGATCTCCTCGGCTTCTTCATCGGCGTCCAGCCACACACCGAGGCCGCCGTCGCGGGCCTTGAGCGCGTGGCCATGCTCGCGCCACAGGGCCAGCGGCACGATCAGGTCGTCGCAGTTGGAAATGCCGTCGAAGCTCGCGTCCTTGGGCAGCAGGTGCCAGGTTTCGTCGAGGACTTCGTTGTTCTTAATGATTCGCTGCATAGACGCGCTCCTTGAACAGGTCAATGCCGATGCGCTGGTAGGTGTCGATGAAACGCTCATCTTCGGTGCGCTGTTCGATGTACACATCGATCAGTTTGCCGATCACCTCGGGCATGGCTTCCTGGGCGAAGGACGGGCCGAGGATCTTGCCCAGGCTCGCATCGCGGCTGGCGCTGCCACCCAGGGACACTTGGTAGAATTCTTCGCCTTTCTTGTCCACGCCCAGGATACCGATGTGGCCGACGTGGTGGTGACCACAGGCGTTCATGCAACCGGAAATGTTCAGGTCCAGCTCGCCGATGTCGAACAGGTAGTCCAGGTCGTCGAAACGGCGCTGGATCGATTCGGCAATCGGGATCGACTTGGCGTTGGCCAGGGAGCAGAAATCGCCGCCTGGGCAGCAGATGATGTCGGTCAGCAGGCCAATGTTCGGCGTGGCGAAACCGCCTTCGCGCAGTTCGCCCCACAGGGTGAACAGTTGGCTCTGCTCCACATCCGCGAGAATGATGTTCTGCTCGTGGGAGGTGCGCAGTTGACCGAAGCTGTAACGGTCGGCCAGGTCGGCAACGGCGTCCAGCTGCTTGTCGGTGATATCACCTGGGGCAACACCGGTAGGCTTGAGCGACAGGGTTACGGCCACATAGCCCGGCTTTTTGTGCGCCAGGGTGTTGCGCGTACGCCAGCGGGCGAAGCCCGGGTGCTGCTGGTCGAGTGCGGCGAGTTCGGCGTCCTGATTGCTCAGGGCCTTGTACTCGGGGTCGACGAAGTGCTTGGCGACGCGGTGCACTTCGGCTTCGGTCAGGGTGGTCTGGCCGCCGCGCAGGTGTTCCATCTCGGCATCGACTTTCTGGGCGAATACCTCAGGGGTCAGCGCCTTGACCAGGATCTTGATCCGGGCCTTGTACTTGTTGTCACGACGGCCATAGCGGTTGTAGACACGCAGGATGGCGTCGAGGTAGCTCAACAAGTCTTGCCACGGCAGGAACTCGTTGATAAACGCGCCAACTACCGGGGTACGGCCCAGGCCGCCACCCACCAGCACACGGAAGCCCAGCTCGCCAGCGGCGTTGTAGACCGGCTCCAGGCCGATGTCGTGGACTTCGATGGCGGCGCGGTCCGAGGTCGAGCCGTTGACGGCGATCTTGAACTTGCGCGGCAGGTAGGCGAACTCGGGGTGGAAGGTAGTCCATTGACGGACGATTTCGCACCATGGGCGTGGGTCAATCAACTCATCGGCGGCAACACCGGCGAATTGGTCGGTGGTCACGTTGCGCAGGCAGTTACCGCTGGTCTGAATGGCGTGCATCTGCACGGTGGCCAGCTCGGCGAGGATGTCCGGCACATCTTCCAGCGCCGGCCAGTTGAACTGTACGTTCTGGCGGGTACTGATGTGGGCATAGCCTTTGTCGAAGTCGCGGGCAATCTTGGCCATCATGCGCATCTGGCGCGAAGTCAGTTGGCCATAGGGCACGGCCACCCGCAGCATCGGCGCAAAGCGCTGAACATAAAGGCCATTTTGCAGGCGCAGAGGGCGGAACTCTTCTTCGCTCAGTTCACCTGCTAAGTAGCGTCGGGTCTGATCACGGAACTGCTTAACGCGGTCCTCGATGATGCGCTGATCGTATTCGTCGTATACGTACATATAGGTCCTGTTCTCGGCAAATCTGCGCGCACGGCCGCGCACTCCCAACGGAGCCGGCGCACGATACCAGTTTGCGTTTATGCGCAAAAGTGATGTTTGAGTATATGCAAATAACCAAAATGACTAATGAGAACAGTTATCGCGATATCCACATTTGTCATGCGGGCAATCATCAACTTTACTGTGAGCGAGTCTTAGTGCAATCACCTATAAAACCGACAAGAGGCGATGCGATGAGCAATCCGACAAAAGCCCGTAAACCCGACAGTACCGTGGATGCGTGGGCCATTCTGTTCTTGATCATTCTGGTGGTGGGAACTGCCGTGTTTTGGGTAAGCCACCAATAAAGGTGGTTGATCGAACCTCGATTGGGTTGGGCATTGCTACTATCATGGCGGCCTATTTTCGAGGCTCAGGCATCTATGTTGAAGGTGTTGATTACGTGTGTCTGGTTGCTGGGATCGACGTATGGAGTGATGGCTCATGCAACGTCGGTGGTCTTTCTCAATCCGGGCGTGTCGACGGAAACCTTCTGGGTCAGCTACACGCAATTCATGCAGGCCGCCGCCAAGGACCTCGGCCTGGAATTGCGTGTGCGTTATGGCGAGCGTAATCCCGACAATACGCTGCTTCAGGCGCGTGAGGTGCTGCAAGGTAACCAGCGACCTGATTACCTGGTGCTGGTGAATGAGCAATACGTTGCACCGCAGATCCTGCGCATGGCCGAGGGCAGTGGCGTCAAGCTGCTGTTGGTGAACAGCGCGCTGACCCCCGACCAGATGCATTTGCTGGGAACCCGCAGTGGCATCCGTTTGATCGGCAGCCTGGTCGCTGACGATGAAGAGGCTGGCTACCTGATGCTCCGCGACTTGCTGCGCCAGCACGGACCGGTTGCGCCCGGTCAATCCCTCGACCTGTTGGCCTTTTCCGGCGTCAAGACCACGCCGGGCGCGCAATTGCGTGAGCGGGGCATGCGTCGGGCGCTGGCCGAACATCCCGAGGTGCGCCTGCGTCAGTTGGTCTACGGTGAATGGAGCTGCGAGCGCGCCTTCGAGCAAGCGACGCAACTGTTCAAGCGCTACCCGCAGACGGCGCTGGTGTGGTCGGCCAACGATCAGATGGCGCTGGGCGCCATGCAGGCGCTGCAGGCCAGCGGGCGGTTACCGGGTAAGGACGTGCTGTTCAGCGCGATCAACAGCTCGCCGGAGATTTTGCAGGCTCGACTGGACGGACGCTTGTCGTCCCTGGTCGCCGGGCATTTCACTGTCGGCGGCTGGGCCATGGTGTTGGTTCATGATGATGCCAAGGGCCTGGACATTGGCGCATACGGCGGGCGCGACCGGCAGTTGACGTTGTTCCAATTGATCGATGCCGGCCAGGCGCGGCGTTTGTTGGGGCCGACACCGTCGGTGAATTTTCGCGTGCTGTCGGCCCAGGGCAAGCCCGAGTCCTATCGCTACCCATTCAGCCTACGTCTGTTGCTGCGCTAGACGCCGGCCAGGTGCAGCACCAGCTTGACGATTCCAAACAAGGTCAAGGCAAACACCGCCGTAAACAGGATGCCCAGGATCACAAAGTGGCTGGGCTTGCCATGGGTGAAGTCGCGGGCTCGATTCTTGCCGCTCTGCACGCCAAACGCAGCGGCCACCACACTGTGGAGCATCTGCCAGAAGGTAGGGGGCTTGTAGTTGGCTGGATCGTCCATAGGTCCCTCGACACAAGGTGTGTGAGGGATAGCATAGACGATTGCCCGAGGCGGGTTCGGGGAGGCGACGCGCAGTGTCACGGGCTGCATGCCCGCGTTGAGCGTGGGCACGTTCCTCCGTCAGGGCTTAGTTGTCGTAACCCAGGTTCGGCGCCAGCCAGCGCTCGGTCACGGCCAGGTCCTGGCCCTTGCGGGCGGTGTAACTGGCGACCTGATCCTTGTCGACCTTGCCCACGGCAAAGTACTGCGCTTGCGGGTGGGCGAAGTACCAGCCGCTGACCGCCGCCGCCGGGAACATCGCGTAGTGTTCGGTAAGGAACACACCGCTGCGCCCGGCGTGCATTTCGCGGGCCTCGGGGTCGAGCAGTTGGAACAACTGGGCTTTCTCGGTGTGATCCGGGCACGCCGGGTAGCCGGGAGCAGGGCGGATACCGCTGTATTGCTCTTTGATCAGCGCCTCGTTGTCCAGTTGCTCGTCCTTGGCGTAGCCCCAGTGCTCTTTACGCACTTGCTGGTGCAGCCACTCGGCGCAGGCTTCGGCCAGACGGTCGGCCAGGGCCTTGACCATGATCGAGTTGTAATCGTCGCCGGCATCCTGGTAGGCCTTGGCCACTTCTTCGGCGCCGATGCCGGCGGTGGTGATAAAGCCACCGATGTAGTCGGTCACGCCGCTGTCTTTAGGCGCGACGAAGTCGGCCAGGGAGAAGTTCGGCTTGCCGTCGGTCTTGATGATCTGTTGGCGCAGGTGGTGCAGTTTGGCAATTGGCTGGCCGTCGTCGCCGTACACTTCAAGGTCATCGTCCTGCACCTGGTTGGTCGGCCAGAAACCAAACACCGCACGTGCGCTGATCAGCTTTTCATCAATCAGCTTCTTGAGCATTTCCTGGGCATCCGCGTACAGCGCGGTGGCGGCTTCGCCCACCACTTCATCGGTGAGGATGCGTGGGAATTTGCCGGCCAGGTCCCAGGAGATAAAGAACGGAGTCCAGTCGATGTACTCGGCCAGGACGTTGAGGTCGATATTGTCCAGCACCTTGGCACCGGTAAACGTCGGCACCACCGGTGTGTAGTTGCTCCAGTCGAACTGCGGCTTCTTGGCGATGGCCGCCGGGTAGCTCAGGCGTTCGGTGCGCGCACTGCGGTTGGAGGTGCGCTCACGCACATCGATGTATTCCAGGCGGGTCTTCTCGACGAAGCCGGCTTTCAACTCCTTGGACAGCAACTGCGTGGCCACGCCCACCGCGCGTGAGGCGTCGGTGACGTAGATCACCGCGTCGTTGCTGTACTTAGGCTCGATCTTCACCGCCGTGTGCGCCTTGGAGGTGGTCGCGCCGCCGATCATCAGGGGCAGGTGGAAGTCCTGACGCTGCATCTCGCGGGCCACATGCACCATCTCGTCCAGGGACGGCGTGATCAGGCCGGACAGCCCGATAATGTCGCACTTCTGCTCCTTGGCCACCTGCAGGATCTTCTCCGCCGGCACCATCACACCCAGGTCGACGATGTCATAACCGTTGCAACCGAGCACTACGCCGACGATGTTCTTGCCGATGTCATGCACGTCGCCCTTCACCGTGGCCATCAGGATCTTGCCCTTGGCTTCCGGCTTGTCACCTTTTTCCAGCTCGATGAACGGGATCAAGTGAGCCACGGCCTGCTTCATCACACGGGCGGATTTCACCACCTGGGGTAGGAACATTTTGCCCGCACCGAACAGGTCGCCGACGATGTTCATGCCGGACATCAGCGGGCCTTCGATCACTTCGATCGGGCGCGCGAACGACTGCCGGGATTCCTCGGTGTCTTCAACAATGTGGGTGGTGATGCCCTTGACCAGCGCGTGTTCCAGGCGCTTGTTCACCGGCCAACCGCGCCATTCCTCGGTCTCGGCCTCTTTTACGCTGCCGTCGCCCTTGTATTTGTCGGCGATGGCGAGGAGGGCGTCGGTGCCTTCCGGGGTGCGGTTGAGGACTACATCTTCAACGGCTTCGCGCAGCTCGGCCGGGATCTGGTCGTAGATCTCCAACTGGCCGGCGTTGACGATACCCATGGTCAGGCCGTTGCGGATCGCATACAGCAGGAACACCGAGTGGATCGCTTCGCGCACCGGGTTGTTGCCACGGAACGAGAACGACACGTTGGACACGCCGCCGGAGGTCAGCGCATACGGCAGCTCGTCGCGGATGTAGGCACAGGCGTTGATGAAATCGACGGCATAGTTGTTGTGCTCTTCGATACCGGTGGCGACCGCAAAAATGTTCGGGTCGAAGATGATGTCTTCCGGCGGGAAGCCGACCTCATTCACCAGGATGTCGTAGGAGCGTTTGCAGATTTCTTTCTTGCGCGCTTCGGTGTCGGCCTGGCCCGCTTCGTCGAAAGCCATCACCACCACGGCGGCGCCGTAGCGCTTGCACAGCTTGGCGTGGTGAATGAACTGCTCGACGCCTTCCTTCATGCTGATGGAGTTGACGATGCCCTTGCCCTGGATGCACTTGAGGCCGGCTTCGATCACTTCCCACTTGGAGGAGTCGATCATGATCGGTACGCGGGAGATGTCCGGCTCGCCGGCGATCAGGTTGAGGAAGGTCACCATGGCCTTCTTCGAATCCAGCATGCCTTCGTCCATGTTGATGTCGATCACCTGGGCGCCGGCTTCCACCTGCTGCAGGGCGACTTCCAGGGCTTCGGTGTAGTTGTCTTCGCGGATCAAGCGGGCAAAGCGTGCGGAGCCGGTGATGTTGGTGCGTTCGCCGACGTTGACGAACAGCGAGCTGCGATCAATGGTGAATGGCTCCAGGCCCGACAAGCGGCAGGCCTTGGGAATATCCGGGATCGGGCGCGGCGCATAACCGGCCACGGCCTTGGCGATGGCTTCAATATGACCAGGCGTAGTGCCGCAGCAGCCGCCGACGATATTGAGGAAGCCGCTCTGGGCAAACTCTTCGATGACTTTGGCGGTTTCCGAAGGCAGCTCGTCGTACTCGCCGAATTCGTTGGGCAGGCCGGCGTTCGGGTGTGCCGACACATGGGTGTTGGCCTTGTTGGACAACTCTTCCAGGTACGGGCGCAGCTCGCTGGCACCCAGGGCGCAGTTCAGGCCCACGGAAATCGGCTTGGCGTGGGCGACCGAGTTCCAGAATGCTTCGGTGGTCTGGCCCGAGAGGGTACGGCCGGAGGCGTCGGTGATGGTGCCGGAGATCATGATCGGCAATTCGATGCCGAGCTCTTCGAACACACCCTGCACGGCGAAGATCGCGGCCTTGGCGTTGAGGGTGTCAAAGATGGTTTCGATCAGGATCAGGTCCGCACCGCCTTCGATCAGGCCTTTGGTGGCCTCGGTGTAGTTTTCCACCAGTTCATCGAAGGTCACGTTGCGGTAGCCGGGGTTGTTCACGTCGGGCGACAGCGAGCAGGTACGGCTGGTCGGGCCCAGGACGCCGGCAACGAAGCGTGGCTTGTCCGGGTTCTCGGCGGTCTTGGCGTCCGCGATCTTGCGCGCCAGGCGTGCGCCTTCGACGTTCAGTTCATAGGCCAGCTCTTCCATGCCGTAATCGGCCATGGAAATGCGCGTGGCGTTGAATGTGTTGGTTTCGAGGATGTCGGCGCCGGCATCCAGGTAGGCCTTCTCGATGCCGCCAATCACGTCCGGGCGGGTAATCACCAACAGGTCGTTGTTACCCTTGACGTCGCTCGGCCAGTCGGCAAAGCGTTTGCCACGGTAGTCGTGCTCTTCCAGTTTATAGCTCTGGATCATCGTGCCCATGCCGCCGTCGAGGATCAGGATGCGTTCCTTGAGGGCGTGGTGGAGGGCTTGCAGACGAGCGCTACGATCGGACATGGGACTACTCTGGTCAGGCATTACGGAGGGCGTGGATCATAGCAAACCTGTGCGGATTTGCGGCATGTCCGGCTTTTGCATGAATATCGCTCACGTTGTGAGGTGCGATGGCCCGGTAGAATCACCGGCAATTTTTCAGCGCACGCATTGAATCGGGACCGGATACATGTCACTTCGTCTTATCGTCAGCGCCGTCCTGGCATTGATTGCCAGTACTGCCCAGGCAGAAGGTCCCGCCCCGGCGATCTCCTACACCCGCGACATCCAACCGATTTTCACCGAGAAGTGCGTGGCCTGCCATGCCTGCTATGACTCCGCCTGCCAGCTCAACCTGGGCAGTGCCGAGGGCGCCGCCCGAGGCGCGAGCAAAGTGCCTGTGTACGACGGCGAGCGCAGCCAGGCTGCGCCGACTACGCGTTTGTTCTATGACGCATTCGGCAAGCAAGCCTGGCAGCAGAAGGGCTTCTATTCGGTGCTGGACGCCCAGGGCAGCCAGGCCGCGTTGATGGCACGCATGCTGGAACTGGGGCATAACGCGCCGCTGCAGCCCAACGCCAAGCTGCCGGACGACATTGTGCTGGGCCTGAACCGCGAAAACATGTGCGCCACCCCCGGCGAATTCAATGCCTACGCAGGCAGTCATCCTAAGGAAGGCATGCCATTGGCGGTCACCGGCCTGACCGACCAGCAATACCAGACGCTGCAGCGCTGGCTGGCGTCCGGCGCGCCGATCGATGAGCAGGGCCTGGCACCGAGTGCCAAGGAAGCCTTGCAGGTGCAGCAGTGGGAAAACCTGCTCAACCAGCCCGGCGCCCGAGAAAGCCTGGTGGCCCGCTGGTTGTTCGAGCACTTGTTCCTAGCCCATATCTATTTCGAGAACGGCGAGCCGGGGCATTTCTTCCAGTGGGTGCGCTCGCGCACGCCGAGTGGGCAGCCCATCGACCTGATCAGCACCCGTCGCCCCAATGACGATCCGGGCACGCGGGTGTACTACCGCCTGTGGCCGGTGCAGGGCGTGATCGTGCACAAGACTCACATTACCTATCCGTTCAGCGCTGCCAAAATGGCGCGGATCAAAGCGCTGTTTTACACCGGCGATTGGCAGGTCAGCGCCTTGCCGGGTTACGGTCCTGGACGTCGCGCCAATCCGTTCGACACCTTCGAGGCAATCCCCGCCAAGGCGCGCTACCAGTTCATGCTGGATAACGCCGAGTACTTTGTACGCACCTTTATTCGTGGGCCGGTGTGCCGTGGGCAGATCGCCACGGATGTGATCCGCGACAACTTCTGGGCCCTGTTCCAGGACCCGGACCACGACCTGTACATCACCGATGCACGTTATCGCGGACAGGCCACGCCGTTGCTCGCCATGCCGGGGCAGAACGATGATGTAGGCAGCGTGTTGAGCCTGTGGCTGGCCTATCGCGACAAGCGCAACCAGTACGAAGCGCTGCGCCGGGACAGTTATGCCGATTTGCCGCCACCCAGTTGGTCGAGCCTGTGGGCGGGCAATGACAACGCCTTGCTGAGTATCTTCCGCCACTTTGACAGTGCATCGGTCAACAAAGGCCTGATCGGCGAAGTGCCTCAGACGATGTGGCTGTTCGACTATCCGTTGCTGGAACGGACCTATTACCAGTTGGCGGTGAATTTCGATGTGTTTGGCAATGTCTCGCACCAGGCCCAGACTCGCCTTTACTTCGACTTGATCCGTAACGGTGCCGAGCAGAACTTCCTGCGCCTGATGCCGGCGGACTCTCGTGAAGACTTTATGGACGACTGGTACCAGAACAGCGGCAAGATCAAGCTGTGGCTGGATTACGAAGCCATTGATGACGATAAGCCTACAGGCTTGCACCTCAATGAACAGGATCCCAAGCGGGACTTTGCCAACCAGTTGATTGCCCGTTACGGCGATCTGAATGCGAGCCCGGACCCGATCAATCGCTGTTCTGGTGCTTATTGTTCGCGTGACGGTATTGAGCCTGCCTTGCAGGATGCTGAGCAGGCGCTTAGCCGGCTGACCTTGCGTCCGGCGGCTGGTCTTAAGGTGATAGATCAGTTGCCTGAGGCGACGATGTTGCGTGTTGAGACTGCCCGTGGGACGCGTGTGGTTTACAGCCTGCTGCGTAATAGGGCTCACAGTAATGTGGCGTTTTTGCTGGGTGAGGCGTACCGCTATCAGCCGGGGCTGGATACGGTGACTGTTTACCCTGGGGTGCTCAGTAGTTATCCGAACTTCATGTTCAATATTCCGGCGCAGGAAGTGCCTGTTTTTGTGGCGCAGATGGAGCAGGTCAAGGATGTCGCGCAGTTTGAGAAGATTGTGGATCGTTGGGGGGTGAGGCGTAGTCATCCGCTGTTTTGGCAGTATTTCCACGACTTGTCTGAGTATGTTCGGGAAACTACGCCGGTTGAGGCGGGGGTCCTGGATATGAATCGGTATGAGAATTTGTGAGTGATTGGGGGGGGGGGCGGGCATATCCGTTATTTAGGTCACGGCGGCTATGGGTTCCGCTCTTACAGCGGGTCACTTTTTGAAGAGCGCAAAAAGTAACCAAAAACGCTTCGCCCCAACACTCGGCACCTCGCCTAGGCTCGGTGTGCCCTCACTCCGGCTTGAATCCGTGGGCCGCCGCGATGGGCCATCCATGGCCCAGCGCGGCTAACCCGGCGTCCTGCCGGGTTACCCACGGATTCAAGCCTGCGTTCGGCCAGCGTGTTTGACGGGGCGCCCAAGATCACAATCAAAAGCGCAGATCAAAAGACCGCTGACTTCGTCAGCGAAAAGGATGTAAGGGCCAAATCAAAAGCACAGCAAAAGCAGGGCAAAAGCAGGGCAAAAGCAGAGCAAAAGCAGGGCAAAAGCAGAGCAAAAGCAGGGCAAAAGCAGAGCAAAAGCAGGCTGATACCTATCTGATACATGGAGATCAAAATGTGGGAGGGGGCTTGCTCCCGATGGCGGTGTGTCAGCGAAAAGATCTGTAACTGACCCACTGCCATCGGGAGCAAGCCCCCTCCCACATTTTTACCCGAGTACACCAGACAAAAATCCAGTCGGCTCTAAAGCCGTCGCGCTCTAGCTTTTGATCTGAAAACGCCCCCCAAAATCAATCTCGGATTACGGCCATGCCGCGCCTAGGCGAGGCACCGAGTGGTGGGGCAAGAGCCTTTTGGTTACTTTTGGCGGGGCCGGCATTCTGGCTCTTTTCAAAAGTGACCCGCCGTCAGGTCGGAACCAATTGTAGCCGCCACCTAAATAACGGATATACACCCCACATCCACACCACCACCCCGAAACCAAAGCCTAACCCGACAAAAACACTAGGACTTTGTACCTCCGTAATAATTTGGCGTAAACTCCGGGCAAGCCTGTGAGGAGTTTCCATGACTGCCATAACCATTACCGACGCCGCCCACGATTATCTGGCTGACCTGCTGTCCAAGCAGAACACCCCAGGCATCGGCATCCGCGTCTTTATCACCCAGCCCGGCACCCAGTACGCCGAGACCTGTATTGCTTACTGCAAACCCGGTGAAGAGAAACCTGAAGACACCGCCCTGGGGCTCAAAAGCTTCACCGCGTACATCGACCACTTCAGCGAAGCCTTCCTGGACGACGCGGTGGTGGACTATGCCACCGACCGTATGGGCGGCCAGTTGACCATCAAGGCGCCGAACGCCAAGGTGCCGAGCGTCAACGCCGACAGCCCGGTCAACGAGCGCATCAACTACTACCTGCAAACCGAGATCAACCCAGGGCTGGCCAGCCACGGCGGCCAGGTCAGCCTAATCGACGTGGTCGATGACGGTATCGCCGTGCTGAAGTTCGGCGGCGGCTGCCAGGGCTGCGGCCAGGCGGACGTGACCCTGCGTGAAGGCATCGAGCGCACCCTGCTGGAGCGCGTTCCGGAGCTCAAGGGCGTCCGTGACGTGACGGACCACACGCAGAAAGAAAACGCCTACTACTGAGTAAGGCGTTCACTGCGAACAGAAAAACGGCGCCCCGTGAGCGCCGTTTTTTTGCTTTAAATTCAGAATCTTACGCAATAAACCTAACAACTAAGATTAACTGTGGGAGGGGGCTTGCTCCCGATAGCGGTAGCTCAGTTGCCATATTAGAAGCTGACCCACCGCTATCGGGAGCAAGCCTCTCCCAAATTTATCTGTATTTATTGATATTTATCAGTGGCTTATAGGGTTTTTGTGAAGTGAAAAATCAAGGTCGATAAAGGTGCGCATGCCCCGCCCGATACAGCGACGACTCACTGAAACTGTCACTCGCCAGCACCCGGCCCACCACAATCAACGCCGTACGCCGAAAACCTTTGGACGCGACTTTCTCGGCGATATCACTAAGGGTGCCCACTACCCAATCCTGATCCGGCCAAGTCGCGCGATGCACCACGGCGATCGGGCAATCCGCGCCATAGTGCGGCAGCAGTTCGGCGACGATTTTCTCCAGATGATTCACCCCCAGATGAATGGCCATGGTCGTACCGTGCTGCGCCAGGCTGTCGAAACCCTCACCGGCGGGCATGCTGGTTTTATCGGCATAACGGGTCAGGATCACGCTTTGGGCGATGTCTGGCAGGGTCAGTTCCGTCTCCAGTAACGCTGCGCAGGCCGCTACGGCGGTGACGCCAGGAATGATCTGGAATGGAATGCCCAATTCCCGCAAAAGGCGGATCTGCTCGCCGATCGCTCCGTAAAGGCTCGGATCCCCGGAGTGCACGCGCGCCACGTCCTGGCCTTTGGCGTGTGCGGTCTTGATCAAGTCGATGATCTGTTCAAGGTGCAGTTCGGCGCTGTTGACCACGTGTTCTGCCTGATGACCTTCCAATACCGCCGCAGGCACCAGCGAACCGGCATAAATGATCACCGGGCAACTACGGATCAGCCGCTGGCCTTTGACGGTAATCAATTCCGGGTCGCCGGGGCCGGCGCCGATGAAGTAGACGGTCATGGAGAATTCCTGTCAAAAAACGGGCGAGCATGAAGATTGCTCATGATCGGGGAGGGCGATTATCGGGGTTTTAACCGGCGCAGGCCAACGCAAAGGTGGCTTGGGCGGTTTTTTTGCGGGTGATGAGCAACTGGGCAGGCGCGCCGCCGAGCTGTTCAACAAGGGCCAGGGCGGCACTTTCTGCGATGCCGTAACACCCCGTGTGGGCGAACGCGACGTCGGACTTGTGGCTTAGCCGGTGTTCATAAATCGCCAGTTGCTCGGCGTTGAAGCACTCCAGCGGCAGGTTCAAGTGCCGTGCCAGAGCCAGTAAGCCTGGCTCGTCGTGTTTGCGGTCGATACTGGCCAGCGCGGTGATGCATTGGGGATCAATCCCTGCCTCAGCGAGGGCGGTATCAAACAGCGCCAGCAGGGTGTGAACTTCACAACCCCGCTGGCAACCCAGGCCGACCACGTAGGTCATGCCGAGTATTGATCGTCGCGTTTGCGGCGGAACAGCCAGGTGCTGATCAGGCCCAGGGCCAGCCAGAACGCCACGTTGGTCAGTTGCGAAGCGATTTTGAACTGCGTTTCCAGGGCTTGCGGCACGAGCATTGCGTGCACTTCCGGTTGCGGCGCGCCAATGACGTGCGGTACCGCGAGGATGGCAGCGCCCAGCACTTTCAGCAGCCAGTTGCGCCCGAACACGATCAGCGCAATCCCGGCAGCGGTGGAGGCCGCAGTGCCGATCCACCACGTCTGGCGCAGTGCCAGATCAGCGGCGGCGGTGCCCGGCAACTCGGGTGGCAGGCCCATCGTCGGCGCCAGCACGAAGGTTGCGTAACCGGCCAGGCCCCACAGCAGGCCCTGCGCCGTGCGGGTGGGGGCGCGCAATGTGTAGAGGCCGGCCAGCATCAGTGCAAAACCAACCGCCACCACCAAGTTGCCACCGGTGGTCGACAGCACGCGCTGCCAGCCATCTTCAGGCTCCCAGGCTTCGGCATCGTGGGTGTGGGCAGCAGCGCCGGCAGCGTGCTCATGCACCACTTCGGTTGCCGCCGGGGCTTTTTCAAAGGTTTCCGCCTGAAGAATCAGCGGGGCGACCCAAAAGCTTTGCAGCAGGGTCAGCAGCAGCGCGGCCAACAGGCCGGTGAAACCTGCGGTTTGCGCAATACGCTTGATCATGTAGGCAGGTCTCAGTGGCACGGAAACGCGGCGCTGTGGCGGGTATCGTGGGCAGCGTTGTGCACCGCCTCGATATGCGAGAAACCGGCGAAATACACCAGACACGCGCCGAGGATCGACGCGCCGATGGCGGCGGTCAGGCGTTGGCTCAAGGTAGAGGTGCTGCTGGCGGAGTGCGAAGTGCTGCTGATGATTGACATGGCGCGTCCCTTTCAGGTGTCTGGATGAAACGAGCGCATGAAAACCCCGCGAGCCAGGCACGCAGAGTTCCGAACAGCGCCCGCCCACCGCGGGTTTGTTATCTGATTTTTCGGGCCGGTCTCCGGGCTTGCGAGGGACACTGGGTCTATAAAGCATCGCCTTCCCATGCCTTACAGGCACAGTGGATCTGACGCTTCACTCGCTTACCGTTGCGGGGGCAGCACCGGACTGGTCATGGCAGGCATGATTTACCGGTTTCCCGTTTCACCCTGTGAAGGGCACCCGAAACAAGGCATGTAGGAAAGCATGCAGAGCGACGGTAGTCAAATTCACCGAGCCCCTGTAGCCTTGCACCTTCGAGGTTCTTCGGCCCAGGCCGAAGCTAAGAAGGGAACGCGGTTCAATCCGCGGCTGCCCCCGCAACTGTGAAGGGTTCATCCGACTGCCACGCCACTGCCATCACCGGCGGGAAGGCGCAGCCGGCGCCGGTCTAACGACCCGCAAGCCCTAAGCCAGGAGACCTGCCTCGCAACCGATTTTCTAATTCAACCGGGCGGGGTGATCCGGTGACGAAATCCGCTTCTGCGCCGCGCCGCAGGGCCTATCGTCCCGTATGCCCGCCCCCAAGGGCATCCGATGAAAACACTGGCCAAACTCCCCGTCACCATCGTTACCGGCTTCCTCGGCTCGGGCAAAACCACCTTGCTGCGCCATATGCTCGACAACGCCCAGGGCCGTCGCATCGCCGTCATCGTCAATGAGTTCGGCGAGTTGGGCATTGATGGTGAAATCCTCAAGCAGTGCTCCATCGGTTGCACCGAAGAAGAAGCCAATGGCCGCGTGTACGAACTGGCCAACGGCTGCCTGTGCTGCACCGTGCAGGAAGAGTTCTTCCCGGTGATGCGCGAACTGGTCGCCCGTCGCGGCGACCTCGACCATATCCTCATCGAAACCTCGGGCCTGGCCCTGCCAAAACCGCTGGTGCAAGCCTTCCAGTGGCCGGAAATCCGCAGCGCCTGCACGGTTGACGCGGTGATCACCGTGGTCGACAGCCCGGCCGTGGCCGCCGGTACTTTTGCTGCGTTCCCCGATCAAGTGGACGCCCAGCGCAAACTCGACCCGAACCTGGACCATGAGTCGCCACTGCACGAGCTGTTCGCCGACCAATTGGCCAGCGCGGACCTGGTCATCCTCAACAAGGCCGATCTGATCAGCTCGGAAGACCTGGCCCGTGTGCGCCTGGAAGTCGCCGAAGAGCTGCCGCCAGCCGTCAAAATCATCGAGGCCAGCAGCGGTCGCGTGCCCCTGGACGTGTTGATTGGCCTGGGTGCCGGCTCCGAAGAGCATATCGACGGTCGTCATAGTCATCACGATCATCACCACGAAGGTGAAGACGATCACGACCACGATGCGTTTGATTCCATCTCCATCGACCTGCCCCAGGCCGACGAAGCGCTGCTGCTCGACGCATTGACTCAACTGGTCGTGCAACACGGCATCTTGCGTGTCAAAGGCTTCGCCGCGATCCCGAACAAGCCGATGCGCCTGTTGATCCAGGGCGTGGGCACCCGCTTTGACAAACACTTCGACCGCGCCTGGGGTGCTGACGAAGCACGCATCACGCGCCTGGTGCTGATCGGCCAGGACCTGGATGCGGTCGGCCTCGAAGCGCAACTGCGCGCCGCGCTCAGCGTTTAATCCATGCACCTGCTCAGGACTCAGCCCGGTGGTTTTGTCGCGGACGACAATATTGCCGACCTTGGACAAACCCCCGCCGAGCTGGTGATCCTGTGCAGCGGTGATTCCAGCCTGGCGCTGCTGGCCGAAGCGGCCCAGCAGTTGCCGGATGACTACCCGAGCCTGCGCCTGGCCAACCCGATGCAGGTGCAGAACCACGCTTCGGTCGACCTGTATGTCGATGAGGTGCTGCGCCACGCGAAGGTCATCCTGATTTCCCTGCACGGTGGCATCGGTTATTGGCGCTACGGCATCGAGCGCTTGGTGGAGTTGGCCGAGCGCGGTGTGCAGCTGATCCTGGTGCCGGGGGATGATCGCCCGGACCCGGAACTCAGCGGTCTCAGTACCGTCGGCGTCGAGGCGCGGGATCGCTTGTGGCAGTTTCTGCGCCAGGGCGGGCTTGGCAACGCGCTGGACTTTTATCGCTGCCTGGCCAGCGGCTATATGGGCCGCGACTACTCGTGGGCCGAGCCGCAAGCCTTGCCGCGTACGGCGATTTATCATCCCGGCAAAGCCAATGCTCGCCTGAGCGACTGGCAGGCAGATTGGCACGCCGACCATCCCGTGGCGGCGGTGCTGTTCTATCGCTCCCATTTGCAGGCGGCCAATACCGGTTTTATCGATGTGTTCTGCCAGCGCTTGCAGGCGGCGGGCCTCAACCCGTTGCCGATGGCGGTGGCCAGTTTGAAAGAGCCCGGCTGCCTCGCGGTGGTCGAGGATTTGCTGGATGAAGTGCAGGCATCGGTGATTCTGAATACCACCGGTTTTGCCCAATCCAGCCCCGAAGCCCCGCATTTGCGGCCATTTCGCCGCAACATTCCGGTGATCCAGGCGATTTGCGCCCAGGACAACCAGCCCGGCTGGGAGGCCAGTGAACAAGGCCTGGGTCCGCGCGACCTGGCGATGCACATTGCCTTGCCGGAGCTGGACGGCCGCATTATCAGCCGGCCGATCAGCTTCAAAGACCTGGCCTGGCGCAGCGAACGCAGCCAGTCGGACGTGGTGTGCTACCGCGCAGCGCCCGAGCGTATGGATTTTGTCGCCGAGCTGGCGCGCCGTTGGGTCGAACTGGCGCGTGTGCCGAATGCGGACAAACGCATCGCGCTGATCCTTGCCAACTACCCGACCCGCGATGGCCGCATCGGCAACGGCGTGGGCTTGGACACCCCAGCGGCGGCGCTGAATATCCTGCGTGCGTTGCAAGCTGAAGGTTACCCGGTGCCAGCGGCACTGCCGGAAAGCGGCACCGCCTTGATCCACGACTTGTTGGGTGGCGTCACCAACGATCTGGACAGCCTCGACCTGCGCCCGTGCCATCAAAGCCTGGGCCTGGATGAGTACGAGGCGATGTTCAAGCGCCTGCCTGAAGCCAACCAGCGCGCCGTGCTGGAGCGCTGGGGCACGCCCCATAACGATCCGATGTTCCGCGATGGCCGCCTGATGGTCGCCGGCCTACGCCTGGGCCTGACGTTCGTCGGCATCCAGCCGGCGCGGGGTTACCAGGTGGACGCCAGTGCGGTGTACCACGACCCGGACCTGGTGCCGCCCCACGGCTATCTGGCGTTCTATTTCTGGTTACGCCACACCTATGGCGCCCATGGCGTCATCCATGTAGGCAAGCACGGTAATCTGGAATGGCTGCCGGGCAAGGGCGTGGGCCTGTCGGAACACTGCTGGCCTGACGCAATACTGGGGCCGCTGCCGAATATCTACCCCTTTATCGTCAACGACCCGGGCGAGGGCGCCCAGGCCAAGCGGCGCACCCAGGCAGTGATCATCGATCACCTGATGCCGCCGCTGACCCGCGCCGAAACCTACGGCCCGCTGCGTGACCTGGAGCTGTTGGCGGACGAGTATTACGAGGCCCAACTGCTCGACCCACGCCGTGCCCGTGAGCTGCAAAAAGACATCCTTAAGCTGGTGCGCGAAACCCGTATCGACCAGGAGCTTGAACTGGATGGCGACGCCGATGCGGCGATTTGGCTGCCGCGCCTGGACACCTACCTGTGTGATTTGAAGGAATCGCAGATCCGCGACGGCCTGCATATCTTCGGTGAATCGCCGCAAGGCCGTTTGCGCATTGATACGTTGCTGGCCTTGCTGCGCATCCCCCGAGGCGATGGCCGTGGCCCGCAATCGAGTTTGCTGCGCGTGTTGGCCAAGGCCTTTGGGCTGGGCTTCGACCCGCTGGACTGCGCCCTGGCCGAACCGTGGACTGGGCGCCGCCCGGCGGTGTTGCAGAGCATCGATGCGCAGGTGTGGCGCACCGCCGGCGACACCCGCGAGCGTCTGGAGTTGTACGCGGCGCGGCTGATCGAGCAGGCGTTGGAAGGTCCCCTTGAACAGTTGGAAGAACCCGGCTGGGAAGACGTGAAAGCGGTTATCGAAAGCCTGCGCATCGTCGTGGCACCACGCCTGGATGCCTGCGGCCCGGCGGAAATGCGCGGTTTGCTGGACGCCCTCGACGGCCGTTTCGTGCCGGCAGGTCCGAGCGGCGCGCCGAGTCGTGGGCGCTTGGATGTACTGCCCACCGGGCGCAATTTCTTCACCGTCGATGTGCGCAACCTGCCCACCACCACGGCTTGGCGCATCGGCTTCCAGTCGGCCAGCTTGCTTCTTGAGCGGCATTTGCAGGACCACGGCGATCATTTGCGCCAGTTGGGCCTGTCGGTCTGGGGCACCGCGACCATGCGCACCGGCGGCGATGATATCGCCCAGGCCATGGCGCTGATGGGCGTGCGCCCGGTGTGGGCCACGGGCAGCCAGCGGGTGGATGACTTTGAAATCCTGCCGGTCAGCCTGCTGGACCGCCCGCGTGTGGATGTGACGCTGCGGGTGTCCGGGTTTTTCCGCGATGCCTTCGCCAACCTGATCCGCTTGTTTGACGCGGCGGTGCAGGCGGTGGCGGCGTTGGACGAACCGGACGACATGAACCCACTGGCCGCCAAGGTGCGCAGCGAACGAGCGGCGTTGCTGGCGTCTGGCCTGGATGAAGAGGCCGCGGCGAAACAGGCCGGCTGGCGCATTTTTGGCGCCAAGCCCGGTGCCTATGGCGCAGGCGTGCAGGGCGCGATCGATGGCCGCCTGTGGCAAAGCCGCGAGGACTTGGCCGAGGTCTACTTGAACTGGGGCGGCTACGCCTATGGCGGCGCCGACGAAGGCACCGCCGCCCGCGAGCAGTTCGCCCAGCGCCTGAGCCAGGTGCAGGCCGTGCTGCAAAACCAGGACAACCGCGAGCACGACCTGCTCGACTCCAACGATTACTACCAATTCCAGGGCGGCATGCTCGCCGCCGTGGAAACCCTGAGCGGCGATAAGGCTGCCAGCTATCACGGTGATCACAGCCAGCCGGACTTGCCGAAGATCCGCACCTTGAAGGAAGAGCTGAACCGGGTGATCCGTGCCCGCGCTGCCAACCCCAAGTGGATCGATGGGGTGAAGCGTCATGGCTATAAAGGTGCGTTTGAGATGGCCGCGACCGTGGACAATCTGTTCGCCTTCGACGCCACCACGGCGCTGATCGACGATCATCAATACGCCTTGCTCGCCGACGCCTACCTGCTCGACCCCGACACCCGCGCGTTTGTGCAGCAGCACAACCCCGCGGCATTGCGGGACATGACCGAGCGCATGCTGGAGGCGCAACAGCGTGGCCTTTGGCAAGAGCCAGGGGCGTACCGTGAAGCGTTGGAAAATCTGTTGCTGGATATAGAAGAAGGCAGTTAGAGCGCGAGATGGGCCGTTGTGGCGGGCGGTGCTGTTGTGGTGAGCGGGCTTGCCCCCGCGTTGGGCTGCGAAGCGGCCCCAAAACATAGCCCCGGAGCTGCCTGGCAGACTGCGGCGCTTCTATTGGGGCTGCTTCGCAGCCCAACGCGGGGCAAGCCCGCTCGCCACAAGAAGCGGGCTCGTGACAGGGTGATTACGTGTACAGCAGAATTTAAAGAGAGACCGGATGACCGATATTCCCCATTTCCCGCTGTCCGCCGTGGTCGGCGCCGACGACCTGAAACTGGCGCTGTGCCTGACCGCCATCGACCCGAAGATCGGCGGTGTGCTGATCGAAGGCCCGCGTGGCATGGCCAAGTCCACACTGGCCCGTGGCCTGGCGGACCTGCTTGCGAGCGGTCAATTCGTCACCTTGCCGTTGGGTGCGACCGAGGAGCGCCTGGTCGGTACCCTGGACCTCGACGCTGCGCTGGGCGAGGGCCGCGCGCAGTTTTCCCCCGGCGTATTGGCCAAGGCCGATGGCGGCGTGTTGTATGTCGATGAAGTCAACTTGCTGGCCGACCACTTAGTGGACCTGTTGCTGGACGTGGCGGCCAGCGGCACCAATCTGATCGAGCGTGACGGCATCTCCCATCGCCATAGCGCGCGTTTTGTGTTGATCGGCACGATGAACCCGGAAGAGGGTGAGTTGCGTCCGCAGTTACTCGACCGTTTCGGTTTTAACGTGGCCTTGAGTGGGCAGACCTTGCCAGCCGAGCGTGGCCAGATCATTCGCCGTCGCCTGGATTTCGACAGCGATCCTGTCGCGTTCTGCGCCCAGTGGGCCGAGCCCCAGGCGGCCCTGCGCGAGCGTTGCACCCAGGCTCGGGCGCGGCTCGACAGTATCGCGCTGGATGACCAGGCCTTGGCGCAGATTACCGAGCGTTGCTTTGCTGCGGGCGTCGACGGCTTGCGCGCGGACTTGGTCTGGCTGCGCGGCGCCAGGGCCCATGCGGCGTGGCGCGGCGCTGATGAAATTGCCGAGGAGGATATTGAAGCAGTGGCTGAGTTTGCCCTGCGCCACCGTCGCCAGGAACAGTCGCCGCCCGCCAGTCCACCGCCTGAGGGCCAGTCGCCCAATTCCAGCGAGGCTTCGCCGGGTCAAGGCCAGTGGGGTGACATGCCCGCGCCGCCGCTGCCCACCGGCGCACGTCGCGAAGTACCCAGCTGGCCAAAAAAGCCCTAGGCATTCGCCCCCGACCTGACGCGGGGGCGGATGCCCGGCCCAAGGCAGGGCGACTGGACAGAGGCAGGCAGGGCAAGGCGCGCAGCGCGCAACAGGGTTCGATCAACTGGCCGGGCACCTTGCTTGGCGGCCGACCGCAATCCCGTGAGGATTTGCTGTTTCACCTGCGCAGCCGTTCTGCCCAGCAATTGTGGCTGGTGATTGTCGACGCATCGGCCTCTACTCGGCGCCATCACGCGTTGACCGATGCCAAGGGCTTGCTGGCCCAGTTGTTTGATGACGCGTACCGACAACGGGCGCGCATGGCATTGCTGACCGCCAGCGGGCAGGCGCCCAAATGGCAGGTGCAGGGCTTGAAGGCCGCGAAAGGCTTGGCAGGCTGGCTGGATCAGCTCGGCGCGGGCGGTGGCACCCCATTGCTGGCCGCACTGACCGAGGCCGGGCAGTGGCTGACGGCTCGGCGCAGGCGTTATCCGGCTGAGGACCAGCGTTTATTGGTGATCACCGATGGACGCCTCAAGGACATCGCCGCGTTGCCGTCGTTGGAGTGTTCAGGGTTGCTGGTGGATATCGAGCGCGGGCCAATCAGGCTGGGCCGGGCCGAGGCGCTGGCGGCCGGGTTGCAGTTGGATTATCGGCATATCGATAATTTGTAGTGGCGGTGTCGCCGCTATCGGGGGCAAGCCGCCTCCCACATTTGACCGAGTACACCCTTTTGGAGTGCGGTCAGTGGTGAGAGGGGGCTTGCCCCCGATGAGGCACTCACAGACACCACACACTCCATCAGCCAGCCCCTGGCACATTCGGCCAAAGATCCGCCACCAGGAACAACCGCTCGGCTTCCTCCCAATCCTCGCCGCTCTGCACCATGCGCACGAGCAACTGCGCGGGCGCCATCGGATCGAGCTCCCTCAGCCAATGCTGCATCTGTTCTTCACTCCACACTTCATCCGCCGAGTAGTGCGCCGGCGCCAGCCACGCATGCCGGGGCAATGGTTGCCAGCGACCTGGCGCGCTGGCGCTGACAAAATCCTGCCAATCACGCTGATGCAACCAGCGCCCCCGTAAATGCTGCGGATGGGCGCCGTGGGGCGCTTCGGCCAGTCCAGGCCAGGGATAGAGCAAATACCCGCCGAGCCACAAATGCGCATCGAACTGCTGGATATCCAGCGCCGCCAGTGCTTCGCGGCTTTCCGGACGCGCCGAAATAGGCAATTGATGCTGGGCAAGATGCGCCAACTTGCGGTCCAGTCGGTCATGGCAGCCCGGCCCCAGCCACTGCGCCGGGTTCTCGCCATTACCCGCCTGCGGCCCGAGATAGAGCTTGATTGCCAGTTCCAGGTGATGCACGCCATCGCGGTCGCGCAGCAACATGTCCAACTCACCCAGGGTATGCCCGGCGCGGCGGATCGGCAGGTTGGCGGCGAGCAACTCCACGCCCGGCGCATGCTGCACGGCGAATTGCCAAAGTCGCTCGTAGTACAGGCCCAGGCGGCGGGTGCGGGCCAGGCTTAACCAGTGCTGCAAGTCACGGCTGTCCTGGTCCAGTTGCCGCAGCCAGCGTTCCAGACGCTCGGGCGCCTGCACCCAGTCGCTGCCGGCCAGTGGATGGCGCTGCGGCCAAGGCGTCTGCGCGAGCATCGGCGGGGCGAGCACCACCCACGCCAGGTCGCGCACCTCAGGGTGACGCAATTGGCGGGGTAAGCTGTGCAGGTCGGGGAATACGGTCATGGTCCGAGCATAGCCTTTTAATGCGGGCGCAGGATGAGCAGAAGCCCTGAGAACCATTGTCATCAAGGCTTGGCGATGACAAAGGATTTTGTCTGAGGCGGCCTTTCGCCCATAATCGTTTCTTTTTTGCCACACCCCATATCCCGCAGGAGCCCCATGGAGCACTTTCGCAATATCGGCATTATCGGTCGCCTGGGCAGTACCCAGGTGCTGGACACCGTCCGCCGGCTGAAAAAATTCCTGCTGGATCGCCACCTGCACGTGATCCTCGAAGACACCATCGCCGAGATTCTTCCTGGCCACGGCCTGCAAACCTCGTCGCGCAAAATGCTCGGCGAAGTGTGCGACATGGTCATCGTGGTGGGCGGCGACGGTAGCCTGCTCGGTGCCGCGCGGGCGTTGGCGCGGCATAACGTGCCGGTGCTGGGGATCAACCGGGGCAGCCTGGGTTTTCTCACCGATATCCGCCCCGATGAACTGGAAGTCGAAGTGGCCAAGGTGCTCGACGGCCACTACCTGGTGGAAAACCGCTTCCTGTTGCAAGCCGAAGTGCGCCGCCACGGCGAAGCCATCGGCCAGGGCGATGCTCTCAACGATGTGGTGCTTCACCCCGGTAAATCCACGCGGATGATCGAGTTCGAGTTGTACATCGACGGCCAGTTCGTGTGCAGCCAGAAGGCTGACGGCCTGATCGTCGCCACGCCCACCGGTTCCACGGCCTACGCGCTGTCGGCCGGCGGGCCGATCATGCATCCCAAGCTGGATGCCATTGTGATCGTGCCGATGTATCCCCATATGTTGTCGAGCCGACCGATTGTGGTCGATGGCAACAGTGAGCTGAAAATCGTGGTGTCCAAAGACATGCAAATCTACCCGCAGGTTTCCTGTGACGGGCAGAACCACTTCACCTGCGCCCCCGGTGACACCATCACCGTGAGCAAAAAGGCGCAGAAGCTGCGGTTGATCCACCCGCTGGACCACAACTATTACGAAGTGTGCCGCACCAAGTTGGGCTGGGGCAGCCGCTTGGGGGGTGGAGGCGACTGATGCTCGATCCCGCGCGTAGCTACGACCTGATTGGTGACGTGCACGGTTGCGCTCATACCCTTGAGCACTTGCTCGACCAAATGGGTTACCACAAGCAGGGCGGCACCTGGCGCCATCCGTCGCGCATGGCGGTGTTCCTCGGCGATATCATCGACCGTGGCCCACGCATCCGCGAGGCGCTGCATATCGTCCACGACATGGCCGAGGCCGGCCAGGCGCTGTGCATCATGGGCAACCACGAGTTCAACGCTCTGGGCTGGACCACGCCGGCGCCACCGGGCAGTGGCAAGCAGTTCGTGCGTGAGCACAACCCACGGCATGCGCGGTTGATTCAAGAGACCCTGACCCAGTTCGAACACCACCCGGCCGACTGGCACGACTTCCTCGGCTGGTTCTACGACATGCCGCTGTTTGTCGATGCCGGGCGTTTCCGCGTGGTGCATGCGTGCTGGGACGACGGCTTTATCACGCCGCTGCGTGCGACCTTCCCGGATGGCTGCATCGACCAGCACTTCCTGCAGGCCGCTGCCGTCCCTGGCAGTTTTGCCTGCAACGCCTTTGACCGCCTGCTGCGCGGCACCGACATGCGCCTGCCCGATGGCCTGACGCTCACCGGTGGCGACGGTCTGACGCGTTCGTTCTTCCGCACCAAGTTCTGGGAAGACGATCCGAAGACTTACGGCGACATCGTGTTCCAGCCCGACGCACTGCCCGAGCCGGTGGCGCGCACGCCGCTGTCCTCCAGTGAAAAAAATTCACTGCTGCGCTATGGCGTCGACGAGCCGTTGCTGTTCGTCGGCCACTACTGGCGCAGTGGCAAACCGGCGCCGATCCGCGACAACCTGGCTTGCCTGGACTACAGCGCAGTGCTGTACGGCAAGCTGGTGGCGTATCGCCTGGATCAGGAAACCCGCCTCGATCCACGTAAATTCGTATGGGTCGATGTTGAGCGGCCCGAGGTCATCACATGAGTACCGTGGCTGTACTGCGCCTGCCCTTGAGTGTCGATCTGGGCGGCTTCGTCAAACTGCTGCAACGCATGCAAGTGCCCCATCGCGTCAGCGAAGAGGCGGGCGAGCAGGTGTTGTGGGTGCCCGAGACCATCAGCGACGACGTGCGCGTGCTGTACCAGCGGTTTCCCGCCGGTGACCCCGACCAGCAACTGGATATCCCTGAACAGGCGCCGATGACGCGTCCGAGTTTTGCCCAGCAAGTGCGTCACAGCCCGGTTACGGCGTCTGTGCTGCTGGCGAGCATTATCGTCGGCGCACTGACCTTGCTGGGGGACAACCTGCAAGCCGTCGCCTGGCTGACGTTTTTGCCGTTCCGCATCCTGGGCGAGTACATCCAATTCACGCCGCTGGCCGACAGTTTGGCGTCGGGGCAGTGGTGGCGGTTGGTTACGCCGATGTTGATCCACTTCGGCATCCTGCACCTGGCCATGAACGGCATGTGGTACTGGGAACTGGGACGGCGTATCGAAGCACGCCAGGGCAGTGTCAACTTGCTCGGTTTGACCGTGCTGTTCAGCCTGGTCTCCAACTACGCTCAATACGCTTACGGTGGCCCCGGTTTGTTCGGCGGGTTGTCGGGCGTGCTGTATGGCCTGCTCGGGCATTGCTGGATCTTTCATTTACTCTCGCCGAATCCGGCTTATCGCCTGCCCCGTGGCGTGCTGGCGATGATGCTGATTTGGCTGGTGCTCTGCATGTCGGGGCTGGTCTCTATGATCGGCTTCGGCGAAATCGCCAACGCAGCCCACGTGGGCGGCCTGGTTATCGGTTGCCTCACCGGTTTGCTGGGTGGGCTGTACAGCCGCCGCAAATCGTCTATTTGATAAGGAAGAGCCTAATGTCCTCTTTTGCTGAAATGATCGAAAACATCACCCCGGACATCTACGAGAGCCTCAAGCTCGCCGTGGAAATCGGCAAGTGGTCCGATGGCCGCAAGCTCACCGCCGAACAGCGTGAACTGTCCCTGCAAGCGATGATCGCCTGGGAAATCCAGAACCTGCCGGAAGACCAGCGCACCGGCTACATGGGCCCGCAGGAATGCGCGTCCAAATCCGAGCCGGTGGCGAACATCCTGTTCAAGTCGGATGCGATCCATTGATTGAAATTGGTCGCGGTGCAGTCAGCAAAATGTCGGCGCAACTCGGTGAGCCGACCGTTCAATACGCGTTTCGCCTGGGCGAGACCGAGGTGCCGGTCAACCCATTGATCGGTACCCACATCCGCCTGGAGTACCTCGGCGCCATCCATTGCAGCCATTGCGGCCGCAAGACCAAGACCAGCTTCAGCCAGGGTTATTGCTACCCGTGCATGACCAAGCTGGCCCAGTGCGACCTGTGCATCATGAGCCCCGAGCGTTGCCATTACGACGCTGGCACCTGCCGTGATCCAGGCTGGGGCGAGAAATTTTGCATGACCGACCACGTGGTTTACCTGGCCAATTCGTCGGGGATCAAGGTCGGCATCACGCGCGCCACCCAACTGCCGACGCGCTGGCTGGACCAGGGCGCGAGCCAGGCGTTGCCGATCCTGCGAGTTGCCACGCGCCAGCAGTCCGGCTTCGTCGAAGACGTGCTGCGCAGCCAGGTGGCCGACAAGACCAACTGGCGTGCATTGCTCAAGGGCGACGCGCAACCCGTAGACCTCAAGCAGGTGCGTGACGAACTGTTCGCCTCCTGCGCCGAAGGCTTGGAAAACCTGCAGGAACGCTTTGGCCTGCAAGCCATCCAACCGGTGACCGACATCGAGCCGATTGAGATTCGCTACCCGGTGGAGCAGTATCCGGCCAAGATCGTCAGCTTCAACCTGGACAAGAACCCGATTGCCGAAGGCACGCTGCTGGGGATCAAGGGCCAATACCTGATCTTCGACACCGGCGTTATCAATATTCGTAAGTACACGGCCTACCAGCTCGCCGTGCACCAGTAGAAGGATGCCACCCATGCGCACCGAACAACCGAAGATGATTTACCTGAAGGATTATCAGGCGCCGGACTACCTGATCGATGAGACGCACCTGACCTTCGAGTTGTTCGAGGACCACAGCCTGGTCCACGCGCAGCTGGTGATGCGCCGTAACCCCGAGCGTGGCGCGGGCCTGCCGCCGTTGGTGCTCGATGGCCAGCAGCTGGAGCTGGTGAGCGTGAACCTGGCCGACCAGGAACTGACGGACGCTGACTACCAACTGACTGATAGCCACCTGACCGTGCACCCGACGGCGGCGACCTTTACCCTCGATACCACGGTCAAGACCCACCCGGAAACCAATACCGCTCTGGAAGGCCTGTACAAATCCGGCAGCATGTTTTGCACCCAATGCGAGGCCGAAGGCTTCCGCAAAATCACCTATTACCTCGACCGCCCGGATGTGATGAGCACCTTCACCACCACGGTGATCGCCGAGCAGCACAGCTACCCGGTGCTGCTGTCCAACGGCAACCCGATTGCCAGCGGCCCCGGTGAAGACGGCCGCCACTGGGCGACCTGGGAAGACCCGTTCAAGAAACCCGCCTATCTGTTTGCCCTGGTGGCCGGAGATTTGTGGTGCGTCGAAGACAGCTTCACCACCATGACCCAGCGCGAAGTGGCGCTGCGCATCTACGTCGAGCCAGAAAACATCGACAAGTGCCAGCACGCCATGACCAGCCTGAAGAAATCCATGCGCTGGGACGAAGAAACCTATGGCCGTGAGTACGACCTCGACATCTTCATGATCGTCGCGGTGAACGACTTCAACATGGGCGCCATGGAGAACAAGGGTCTCAATATCTTCAACTCCAGCGCCGTGCTGGCCCGCGCCGAAACCGCCACCGATGCCGCGCACCAGCGCGTCGAGGCCATCGTCGCCCACGAATACTTCCACAACTGGTCGGGCAACCGCGTGACCTGCCGCGACTGGTTTCAGCTGTCGCTCAAGGAAGGCTTCACCGTGTTCCGCGACTCCGGCTTCTCGGCTGACATGAACTCGGCCACGGTCAAGCGTATCCAGGACGTGGCATACCTGCGGACCCACCAGTTCGCCGAAGACGCCGGCCCGATGGCCCATGCGGTGCGCCCGGACAGCTTTATCGAGATCTCCAACTTCTACACCCTAACTGTTTACGAAAAGGGTTCGGAAGTGGTCGGCATGATCCACACCTTGCTGGGCGCCGAAGGCTTCCGTAAAGGCAGCGACCTGTACTTCGAGCGCCACGACGGCCAGGCCGTGACCTGCGACGATTTCATCAAGGCCATGGAAGACGCCAACGGCGCCGACCTGAGCCAGTTCAAGCGCTGGTACAGCCAGGCCGGTACACCGCGTCTGGCGGTGAGCGAGTCGTACGATGCCGCGGCGAAGACCTACAGCCTGACCTTCCGCCAGAGCTGCCCGGCAACCCCGGACAAGGTCGAGAAACTGCCGTTCGTGATTCCAGTTGAGCTGGGCTTGCTGGACGGGAAGGGCGCCGGTATCGCCTTGCGCCTGGCCGGTGAAGCAGCGGCGGGCGGTACGTCCCGCGTGATTTCGGTGACTGAGGCCGAGCAGACGTTCACGTTTGTCGACATCGCTGAACAGCCGTTGCCGTCGCTGCTGCGCGGCTTCTCGGCGCCGGTGAAACTGAGCTTCCCGTACAACCGCGATCAGTTGATGTTCCTGATGCAACACGACAGCGACGGCTTCAACCGTTGGGATGCCGGCCAGCAACTGTCGGTGCAGGTGTTGCAGGAACTGATTGGCCAGCATCAGGCGGGCCAGGCGCTGAAAATGGATCAACGCCTGATCGACGCGCTGCGTACGGTACTGAGCGACGAAAGCCTGGACCAGGCGATGGTCGCGGAAATGCTCTCGTTGCCGGGCGAAGCCTACCTGACAGAAATCAGCGAAGTGGCGGATGTGGATGCGATCCACGCCGCACGCGAATTTGCACGCAAGCAACTGGCCGACAACTTGTTCGAAGGGCTGTGGCTGCGTTATCAGGCCAATCGCGACCTGTCCAAGCAAACCCCATATGTGGCAGCGGCCGAGCACTTTGCCCGTCGCGCCTTGCAGAACATCGCCCTGTCGTACCTGATGCTCAGCGGCAAGCCTGAGGTGTTGGCGGCCACCCTGGAGCAGTTCGACACCAGTGACAACATGACCGAGCGTCTGACCGCGCTGGCGGTGCTGGTGAACTCGCCGTTCGAGGCGGAAAAAGCCCAGGCGTTGGCGGTGTTTGCCGAGAACTTCAAGGACAACCCGTTGGTGATGGACCAGTGGTTCAGTGTGCAGGCCGGCAGCACCTTGCCGGGCGGGCTGGCGCGGGTCCAGGCGTTGATGGAACACCCGGCGTTCACGCTCAAAAACCCGAACAAAGTGCGTGCACTGATCGGCGCCTTTGCCGGGCAGAACCTAATCAACTTCCATGCGGCGGATGGCTCCGGCTACCGCTTCCTGGCGGATCTGGTGATCCAGTTGAATGGCTTCAACCCGCAGATTGCGTCGCGCCAGTTGGCGCCGTTGACCCGCTGGCGTAAATACGACAGCGCGCGACAGGCGCTGATGAAGGCCGAGCTGGAGCGCATTCGTGGTTCGGGCGAGCTGTCGAGCGATGTGTTCGAGGTGGTCAGTAAGAGCCTTGCGTAAGTTCGAAGGTTAAGAAAACGGCCTGTCAGGAGTGCGTGCATGACTTTCGACTCGCCTCTCGCTGCCTATCAACACGCCATCGCCCAGCAGGGCTTCGTCTCTGACGATGCCCAGCGGCGGGCGGTGGATGCCCTTCAAGCCTGCCATGAGGCTCTGCACCAAGGGCGTGCGCCGGTCACCGGTGTCTACCTGTGGGGGCCGGTGGGTCGGGGCAAAACCTGGTTGATGGACCAGTTCTACCAGAGCCTGCGAGTGCCGGCGCGGCGTCAGCACTTTCATCACTTCATGGGGTGGGTGCATCAGCGTTCATTCGAGCTTACTGGCACCGCCGACCCGTTGCAGGCCCTGGCGCGAGAGCTGAGCCAGGCAGTGCGCGTACTCTGCTTTGACGAGTTGTTCGTCAATGACATCGGGGACGCGATTATCCTGGGTCGGTTGTTCCAGGTGATGTTCGAGGAAGGTGTGGTGATGGTCTGCACCTCCAACCAGCCTCCCGACCAACTGTATGCCGATGGCTTCAACCGCGAACGGTTTTTGCCGGGTATCGCAGCGGTCAAGCAGCATATGCGGGTGGTGGCGGTGGACGGCGGTGAAGATCATCGTTTGCATCCAGGTGTCGGCATGCAGCGTTATTGGGTGAATCAGCCCGAGGCGCTTGCGACTGTCTTCACGCAATTGGCAGAAGGGCAGGTGGTGAGCCACGAGCCGGTCGTTGTCGGTCACCGTAGCATCGTGACGGTGCGGTCCAGTGACAGCGTGCTCTGGTGTCGTTATGCCGACCTGTGCGAACAACCCTTGGCCGCTATGGACTTCATGCTGCTGTGTGATCGCTTCAAGGCGATTTTACTTGGCGAGGTGCCTGACCTGAGTGCGCAGCAGCGCCCGGGCCGGATTGCCCGAGGCACCGAAGACGGCGCCCAGCGGGTGGTGGCGGGTGATCGCGAATTGCCGCAGTTGTCGGTGCACGACGACAGCGTGCGTCGGTTCATCGCCCTGGTGGATGAGTGCTACGACCGCAAGGTGCCCCTGTTCATCGAGGCCCGAGTGCCGCTGGAGCGCCTCTATACCCAGGGCTACCTGGAGTTTCCCTTCCGCCGCACCCTGAGCCGGCTGCAGGAAATGCAATTGCAGCGTTTCGGCTAAGGCGTGCAGGGCAACCTCCTAAATCTGCCGCCAGCGCTTTTTCGTCGCCATGAACCTCGCGCTTTCTGGCAGATATTTGTAGTTTTTCTCCTTCATCTACCGCCGACTCCACGCTTACAATCGAGCCCCTCAAAGGGAGCCGATTCCCTTGTTGTCGTGATCGAGGAAGGCAATGGAAACCCCAGATATCCTGGTGCTGCAAGCCAGCTACACCAACCCCGTGCACGCTGAAGCCATAGGCCGCGTGCTCAACCACTACGCACAAGACCCCATGGGCGGAAGCCATAGCCTGCCCGCTGACCTTCTAGAGCAACTGCCGGCCGAATTGGCCAAGCGCCCCCATGCCTTCAGTGTGCTGGCGTTCGTCGGCGGCGTGCCAGCGGGGCTGGTGAATTGTTTTGAAGGGTTCTCCACCTTTGCCTGCCGTCCACTGGTCAACATTCATGACGTGGTGGTGATGAATGAGTTCCGCGGCCTGGGCCTGAGTCAGAAAATGCTGCAAAAGGTCGAGGAAATTGCCCGCCAGCGCGGTTGCTGCAAGATCACCTTGGAGGTGCTTGAGGGTAATGCTATCGCTCAGTCGGCGTATCGAAAGTTTGGTTTTGATGATTCAAAGTTTGATCCGGCTCATGGCCGTATGCTGTTCTGGAACAAGCCGCTTTAATAAATAACAGGCAAAAAAAGGGCGCCATTAAATGGCGCCCAATAAACCTTTGCCAACGGAGCGGAATGGCCCAGGGTGTTGCGGATTAACTAAACATTAATTAACTCTTCGGTTGTTCCTGATTGGTGGTGCTGGTCTTGGAAGACGTGTCGTCGGCGGATGCTGTTTGCTCGTTAGTGCCGTGAACCTTCTGCAGCATGAAGGTGAAGTTGTTGTAGTACTCCTTCGCGCGCTCCGAGCCATCTTCTGCAAAAGCGGCGGCGGAGGCTAGGGTCATCAGGCTGGCAAGCATCAAAGTCGAGAGTTTCATCGGGGTATTCTCATTAAGTGTGATCGGTTATCCGTTCTGTCCTTGAGCAGATTCATGGGGCGATTTTGCAGCGATCTTATTAAGTGGGAATTAACTCGAGAAACGTCCGAAGTTAACAATTTCGTTAACTTCGGGTTGTGCGCTTTAAAGTCTCCAGTCCAAGGCCAACGTAATGGCGCGCGGGTCACCCCAGTACACGCCGTTATAGAAGCCGACACGCTCGTAATATTTTTTATCAAACAGGTTGTTGACGTTAAGCGACGCTGAAACATGGTCGTCGAATTGATAGCGGGACATGAGGTTAACCACGGTGTAGGCCTGCTGCGTGATTTTTGCCCGGGTGGTGATCGGGTCGCCATCGGTATCGCGCGCACCGGTCGGTCGATTGCTGAAATCATAGAAATCGCTTTGCCAGTTCACGGCGCCGCCGACGGTGAGGTTGCGCCATGTACCCGGCAGGCGGTAAGCGCTGGATACTTTCAGCAGGTTCAGCGGCTGACCCGTGTTATTGCGGTTGCCCGAACCGTTGACCGAATGGGTGTAGGTGTAGCCTGCCGTGAGGTTCCAGTCGGGCATCACTTCCCCGGACGCTTCCAGTTCGAAGCCGTTCACTTTGTTGCCTTTGCCGCCTGACTTGTAATATTCCTCGCCGGTCCTTGGGTTGCGTGGCACCGAGTAATCGCGCTCGGCAACGTTGTCCTGAGTACTCCAGAAATACGCCGCCGCCAGGTTCAGGCGCTCTTGCAGCACACTCCCCTTGATGCCCACTTCGTAGTTGCTGCCCACCACCGGCTCAAGGAATTTCTTGTTGGCATCCTTGAGGCTTTGGGGTTTGAAAATATCGGTGTAGCTGGCGTAGACGGTGTACTCCGGTGTTATGTCGTAAAGCAGCCCGGCATAGGGCGTCCACATGTCGTTGTGGGTCTGGCTGGTTTTGCCGGCGGCGGTCAGTTGGTCGTTGTCGTCGTATCGGGGGGCTGCGCTTTTCAGTTCCCAACTGCCATAGCGGCTGCCCAGTACCGCATGCAGGCGGTCGGTGAGACTCAGTCGCGTGGCCAGGTAGCCGGCCTTCTGTTCCTTGCTGCTGTGTTCGCCTTTGAGGCCGGTGACGGTGTCGCCGAACTTAGCGATCCCGCCCATGTATTTCCAGTCTTCAATGCTGTAGTAGCCGGCTGGGATGTTCTCGCGCATAAATGGCGAACTGTCCCGTTGCGCGGCCTCGCCGTAGCCCATCATCAAGGCGTGTTCGCGGCCCAGTAACTGATAGCTGCCGGCCAGGTTGAGGTCGATGGCTTCCATCCGCGAGGTGCCGCGCATGTGGCTCGCCCAGGCACTCATGCCGCTGCGGTCGTCGTTGGGGAAACCCGAGCCGCCGTAGTAGACCTTGCCATCTGTGTCGCTCTGGCGATGGGTGTAGGCGGCTTTGATATGCCAATCGCCACCCAGTCGATGTTCGAGGGTCGCGAAAGTGGTCTTGTCCGTCAGCGGCCAGGAACTCCAGTGCGCGGCCATGTTGGTGGAGCGCGACAGCCCGGCCTTGCCGCCCTGGCTGTTCCAGTACGGCACGGTGCCCCAGGAAGTGCCCTGGACTTGTTTGTTCTGGTAATCAAAACCTACGGCCAGCACGGTGTCGTCTGACAGATCGCCTTCGAGAATGCCGTAGCCGACCTCCCGCTGTAGCTCATAGTTGTCACGGAAGGATTGGCTGTCGCGATAGGCCAGCACGGTACGCCCGCGCAACTTGCCGTCGAATGCCAGCGGGCCGCCCACGTCCACGTAGCTGTAATAGTTGTCATGGCTGCCCGCGCTTACGCCGGTTTTCGCCTGCCACTGGGCGGTGGGGCGCTTGCGTACCATGTTGATAGTGGCTGAAGGGTCGCCCGCTCCGGTGGTCAGGCCCGTGGCGCCGCGCACCACTTCGATGTGGTCGTAGATGATGGTGTCAGCGTCGGACTTCATGTAGCCGAAGGTGTTGAGCATCCCATCAATCTGGAAATTGGTGATGCCATAGCCGCGAGAGGAGTAGGACACGCGGTCTGAGTCGTTGTGCTGCACGTTGATACCCGTGGTCTGGCGCAGCACGTCGGTCAAGGTATTGAGATTGAAATCGTCCATCTGCTGGCGCGTGATCACCGAAATCGACTGCGGGGTTTCTTTCACGGACAGGTTGAGGCGGGTGGCGGTGCTCATCGAACCGGTGGTGTAGGCACCGGTGTGCTCAGTGGTCGCGCCCAGGCCTTCGGCGGTGATGCGGGTGGCGCCGAGTTCGAGTTGGGTCTGTTCGGGGTCGGTTTCAGCCAGCAGGTCCGGGCTCAGCGCGGCGCTGCACAGGCCGAGCGTGAGGGTCATGGAACGGGTAATTGGCGCGAACATCGCGTGAGACTCCTTGTCGTCTTTGCGGCCACCCCGGAAAGGGAAGGCCTTGGCTCAAAGACGAAAGGAGGAGCGGAACTTTAGGGTTAAACGAGAATGATTGTTATCTTTCTGTTACGAACCTGGCGCTTCCTGAAGCACCACATCGGTCGGGCCAACCTTCTTCGGCTTGATCAGGCTGAAGTCGATCAGGGCCTTCTGCTGGCGCAAGTACGGGTTGCCGATCAGTTGCGGACGTGCTTTGAAACTGTCGCTCACCAGGCTTTTGCTGCGGTCGATTTCATCGGAGCTCAGCCCGGCCAGGTCGGCCCAGGTGTGGATCAACTGCGAGCTGGTGTAAGGGCGTTGCAGATCGCCGGCGAAACTCCAGTCATGGCTCTCACGCCATTTCGGCGAGGCATAGGCCATGAAGGGAATGGTGTACATCGGCGCAGTCGGTTTGCCTTCGTTACGCCCCAGTGTGGCGTGGCCGGCGGAGTCGAATACGTCTTCACCGTGGTCGGACAGGTATAGCAGGAAGCCGTTTGGATCGGTCTTGGCGTAATCCTTGATCAGGCTCGACACCACGAAGTCGTTATACAGCACGGCATTGTCGTAGCTGTTGTAGGTGGGCAATTGATCATCGCTGATGCCTGCCGGTACGCCTTGGCGATCGGTGAATTTGTCGAACGTCGGCGGGTAGCGGTACTGGTAACTCATGTGGGTGCCGAGCAGGTGCACCACAATGAACTTGCGCTCCGCTGGATCGGCCAGGGCCTTGGAGAATGGCGCGAGGACGTCACCGTCGTATTGGCGTGCGTTCTGGTTGCGGTTGTTGTTCAGGTACACCTGTTCGTCGGCCTGTTCGGAAAAGGTCGTGAGCATGGTGTTGCGCTTGGTCATGGTCTGCTGGTTGGTGATCCAGTAAGTCTTGTAGCCGGCCTGTTTCATCACGCTGACAATCGACGGGGTTTTCAGGTACAGGTCCGGGTTCTCTTCATCGGCGAACGTCAGCACCTGTTGCAGCGCTTCGATGGTGTAGGGGCGCGGGGTGATGACGTTGTCGAACACCGCCAGTTGGTCGCGCAGCTTGTCCAGTTCCGGCGTGGTGTTGCGCGGGTAACCGTAGAGGCTCATGCGCTGGCGGTTGGTGGATTCGCCGATGACCAGCACCAGGGTCGAGGGCTGGCCGGCCATGGTGTCCTTGAGATTGGTCAAGGGCGCAATCTGGCTGGCGCTGTCGAGCATGCCTTGCATGTTGTCGAGTTGTTCGGTGTAGCGGCGATAGGCGACGATCATCTGCCAAGGCACTGCAGGCTCGATGCGCGATTCAAAGCGGTCGATGGCGTCGTCCAGGGTGTCGCTGCGGGCAATTTGCTTGACCAGCGGGTATCCGACAATGGCCACCAGGATCGCCGTTGCCGCCACCAGGGCTTGGCCGCGCGGCAGGTACACCGGTCGCACGCGGGTCCACAGGAAAACCGCGACGGCGGTGTGGGCAATAAAGGCCAGCACGATCCACCAAGCGAAGTATTGGGTGGCGTATTCACCGGCTTCAGAGATGTTCGACTCGAACATGATGAAGATGACGCTTTGGGAAAACTCCTGCTGGTAAATGAAGAAGTAACCCAGGCTTGCCATGGAGCAGGCCCACAGCACCACGCCAATCAGGGCGGCGAGCAAGCGCGTACGGCGTGGGAAAACGAGCAGGGGGGCGAGCCACAGTGCGCTCATGAAGAACGCTTGGCGAAAACCACTGAAGCCGGACGTGCCGCTGAGCTGGATCAGCAGTTGTGTGATGCCGGAGAAGTACCAGAAAAACAGGAATAGCCAGCCAAGACCGGCCCAATCAAAGCCTTTCGCAGACTTAGTGCTGCGTTCGAACATCGCCATCCAGCGCTCCAACCCGGTAGTTTTTCAATCACGCGCAGGGCTGCGCGCAATAGAGGCCACCCTTGCATTGGGGTGGCCCTTGTGGGCGGGAGTATCGGGAAGTGCGTGTGAAAACTTTGTGAGATTTGTGTAGCCGTTATCTTACAAAGTCATTACAGGGCTCAGCAGAGCGCAGGTTGCGCGCCGTAAGGCTGATCCAGCTGGGCTTGAATGATATGAGCACGCAGGCGCATGACCTCCTGCTGCAACTGCTCGCGTTCGTCTTTCAACTGGCGCAGTTCATCGCGACGGAGCGTGACGTAGAGGGTCTGGGGAGGACGGGTCATCTGTGCAGTGCTCATTGCTTACCTCGCAAATAGCCGGTGTGTCGCGGTGTGCCAGAACGCTTGAGTCGAGGTTCTCGGCAACAGTCGGAAGCAATTCTGAATTCTTTTTCAGCGCAATGGAACTTTTTTATTTTTGGTGGTCCTGTGACTTTTGGTGCTGTGATGCTGAAACGATGGCAACTTTTTTGTCATGAAACTACATGGATCTGCCCCTGACTAACCCTCATTAGCCTCATTGCGCTATAAACTATGTCACACATTTATTTAGTAGTTAGGAGCATCAGCACATGCAACTGGGGATTATCGGACTAGGCCGCATGGGCGGGAATATTGCACGGCGCCTGATGCTCAATGGGCATACCACCGTTGTTTTCGACCGTAACGAAGCATTTGTCAAAGGCTTGAGCGAGGAGGGCGCCACTGGCGTTGCCGACTTGAAAGCCCTGGTTGCCGAGCTGCAAAAGCCTCGCGCCGTGTGGGTGATGTTGCCAGCAGGCGACCCCACTGAAAACACCATCAATGAACTCAGTGAGCTGCTCGAAGACGGTGACGTGATCATCGACGGCGGCAACACCAACTATAAGGATGACGTTCGTCGCGGCAAGGCGTTGGCGCAAAAGGGCCTGCACTACGTTGATGTCGGCACCTCTGGCGGCGTCTGGGGCCTGGAACGCGGCTATTGCATGATGATCGGTGGCGATACCGAAACCGTGCAACGCCTTGACCCTATCTTCGCCGCGCTGGCACCGGGCCTGGGCAATATCCCGCGCACCAAGGACCGTTCCGCCTCCGCAGATCCGCGCGCCGAGCAGGGTTATATCCACGCCGGTCCTGCGGGTTCCGGGCATTTCGTCAAGATGATCCACAACGGCATCGAGTACGGAATGATGCAGGCCTTCGCCGAAGGCTTTGACATCCTCAAGACCAAGAACTCGGACAACCTGCCGGAAGACCAGCGTTTCGACCTTAACGTTGCCGATATCGCCGAAGTCTGGCGCCGTGGCAGTGTGGTTTCGTCCTGGTTGCTGGACCTGACCGCCGACGCCCTGGCCACCGACCCTAAACTTGAAGGCTACTCGGGTTCCGTCGCCGACAGTGGCGAAGGCCGCTGGACCATCGAAGCCGCCATGGAACAAGCCGTGCCGGTACCGGTGCTGTCCACCTCGTTGTTCGCGCGGTTCCGCTCGCGCCAGCAGAGCACCTACGGTGACAAGATGCTGTCTGCCATGCGCTTCGGCTTTGGTGGTCATGTGGAGACTTCCAAAAAATGACCGCTAACGGCAAGAAACCCAAGGCCGAACCCGCACCTCCAACCACGCTGTTTCTGTTTGGCGCCCATGGCGATCTGGTCAAGCGCCTGCTCATGCCGGCGCTGTACAACCTCAGTCGTGATGGCCTGTTGGGCGATGGGCTGCGCATTGTGGGCGTTGATCACAACGCCATCAGCGATGCCGACTTCGCCAAGAAACTCGAGGATTTCATTCGCACCGAGGCTGCGAGCAAGGTCAAGGGTAATGGCGAGAACGCTTTGGACCCGGACTTGTGGGCGCAGTTGGCCAAAGGCATCAGCTACGTCGAGGGTGATTTCCTCGACGACAGCACCTACGCCGACATCGGCAAGAAAATCGCCGACAGCGGCACCGGCAACGCTGTGTTCTACCTGGCCACTGCGCCCCGCTTCTTCAGTGAAGTGGTGCAGCGCCTGGGCAGTGCCGGATTGTTGACGGAGACTGATGACAGCTTCCGGCGTGTGGTGATCGAAAAGCCGTTCGGCTCCGACCTCGCCACCGCCGAAGCGCTGAACGCCAGCTTGCTCAAGGTGATGAGCGAGAAGCAGATCTACCGCATTGACCATTATCTGGGTAAGGAAACCGTACAGAACATCCTGATCAGCCGTTTCTCCAACGTGCTGTTCGAGGCGTTCTGGAACAACCATTACATTGATCATGTGCAAATCACCGCCGCCGAAACCGTTGGTGTGGAAACCCGGGGTAATTTCTTCGAAAAAACCGGCACCCTGCGGGACATGGTGCCGAACCACCTGTTCCAGTTGTTGGCGATGGTGGCCATGGAGCCGCCCGCCGCATTTGGTGCCGACGCTGTGCGCGGTGAAAAGGCCAAGGTAATTGGCGCGGTACGGCCTTGGTCCCTGGAAGATGCCCGGGCCAACTCGGTGCGTGGGCAGTACACCGCTGGCGAAATCGGCGGCAAGTCGTTGCCGGGCTACCGGGAAGAAGCCAACGTCGCGCCCGACAGCAGCACCGAGACGTTCGTTGCCCTCAAGGTGATGATCGACAACTGGCGCTGGGTCGGTGTGCCGTTCTACCTGCGTACCGGTAAGCGCATGAGCGTGCGCGACACCGAAATCGTGATCTGCTTTAAACCGGCGCCTTATGCGCAGTTCCGCGATACCGAGGTTGATGAGCTCAAGCCCACCTACCTGAAAATCCAGATCCAGCCCAACGAAGGCATGTGGTTTGACCTGCTGGCTAAAAAGCCAGGGCCGACCCTCGATATGGCCAACATTCAGTTGGGCTTTGCCTACAAGGACTTCTTCGAGATGCAACCGTCGACCGGGTACGAAACCCTGATCTACGACTGCATGACCGGCGATCAGACCTTGTTCCAGCGGGCCGACAATATCGAGAACGGCTGGCGTGCCGTGCAGCCATTTCTCGATGCGTGGAAGGAAGACGATGGAATCCAGGCTTACAAGGCCGGTGAAGACGGTCCTGCTGCTGCAGATGCGTTGCTGGCCCGCGATGGTCGCACTTGGCACACCCTTGGATGAGTGATGCCGCGATTCATCCCATCCGTTTCATCCTCAGCGACGTGGACGGCACGTTGCTGCACCCAGATCACCGTCTGAGCCAGCGTACGGTCGATGCGGTCAGTGCGTTGCGCGAGGCGGGGGTGTTTTTCAGCCTCGCCAGCGGGCGACCGCCCAAAGCCATGCTGCACCTGATCGAGACCTTCGGGATCGATGTGCCGGTAGCCGGTTTTAACGGCGGTACCTTGATCAACCCGGATGGCAGCATCCTGGTTGCCCACCATCTGCCGGCGGAGGCGGCGCTGGTCGCACTGGCGATGTTCTCGGCCGAGCCGGACGTGGAACCATGGGTATTTGCCGACGGTGATTGGCTGCGCCGTGGCCCGCCAGGCCCGATGGAACCGCGCGAAGCCCATGGCCTGGGGTATGGGCCAGTGGTGGTGGAGAGTTTCGAGCCGTACCTGGATCGGATCGACAAGATCGTCGCCGCCAGCAACAACGCGCAGTTGTTGGTGGAACTGGAGGCGCGTTTACAGCCCAAGGTGCAAGGCCTGGCGCAGGTATCGCGTTCGCAACCGATTTATCTGGATGTGACGGCCATGCTGGCCAATAAAGGCGAGGCCTTGAAGACCCTGGCGGCGCACCTTGGGGTCCCGCTGGAGCAGACGGCGGCCATCGGCGATGGGGGAAATGACCCGGCGATGTTTCAGGTAGCCGGATTATCGATTGCCATGGGGCAGGCGGAAGAAACCGTCAAGCGCCAGGCCAATGTGGTCACCGGTAGTAATATTGATGACGGTGCTGCAGAGGCAATCGAGCGGTTTATTCTCGCCGCGCGATAAACGTCTTAAGTTCAGTTGCCCAACTTCCGATCAGTGTCTTGCAGTGATCGGAAGTTGGTGCAGCAACTTACTTAGGCATGGCCCAGGACTGCAACTGGTAGCCATCTTTGTCGAGTTCGGCACGGGCCTGCAACAGCAGGTCTTCCAATTGCGCCGGGTCGCTGTAGGTGTTCGATGACAGTTGTTTGCTGCCAATACGGGTATTGGTGCGGTCGATGACGCTCAGGCTCAAGGCGCCGTTGCCATCGTGCCAAGCCACGCACTGAAAGGGCTGAAAAGCACGGTCTGCGATCAAAAGAGCTTCGTTGATGCGGAGCGGGGCGTTCATGTGGGTCTCTCTCTAAATGCCCATTCAAGTGAGTACCGGCGGTTGGGCTGACCGTGCGGCGGGTTACTTGTACTGATGCACGATGACGGGGTACGGGTCACATGTTAGAGCAACAAATTTTAACTTTTCCTGATGACTGTCATGTAAGCGGCTGTTTTGAAAGCTGAATGAAAGTTTTAGCCGTGCCCAACTTTTTTTGATGGACGCGACAGTGGGTGGCTTTTTGCCCGCACTTATAGCGAAACGGTACAAGGCCCGCGTCAAGATTTTGCTAGTGTTAGCGCTGAGCGCCACAAACCGTTGTTTCTAAATAACTTTACCTCCAGCAATCAACAATTTTGGCGCCAAGGAATAGTCATGGTTGTTACACCTGCGCAACGCCGCTTGCTCGTGGTCGATCCCTGTGATGACTGCCATGGGCTATTGCCCGGTTTGCGCACGGCAGGTTGGGAGGTGGACAGCTGTGCTTTGGAGGCGGTGGGCGACCGGTCGTGTGACTTGGGTTTGCTGCGGTTGCAGCCCTATCACCTGGAGCGTCCCGAAGCGGTCAAGGAATTGATCGGCCGCAGCGGCACCGAGTGGATCGCTGTGCTCAGCCAGGATGTGCTGCGTTTGCAGAATGTCGGTGATTTTGTCTGCGAGTGGTTCTTCGACTTCCATACCCTGCCGTTTGACGTCGCGCGCGTGCAGGTCACCCTCGGCCGGGCCTTTGGCATGGCGCGCTTGCGCGGCAAGGGCAATACACCTGTAAATGAGCCGGAGCACGAACTGCTCGGCGACAGTCGGCCGATTCGCGAACTTCGCAAGCTATTGGCCAAGCTCGCACCCACCGAGTCCCCGGTTTTGATCCGTGGTGACAGTGGCACCGGTAAAGAACTGGTGGCCAAGACCCTGCATCGCCAATCCCAACGCCACGCCAAGCCCTTTGTCGCGATCAACTGCGGCGCGATTCCTGAACACCTCATCCAATCCGAACTGTTCGGCCATGAGAAGGGCGCCTTCACCGGCGCCCATCAGCGCAAGGTCGGGCGCATCGAAGCGGCCCATGGCGGCACGCTGTTCCTTGATGAAATCGGCGATTTACCCATGGAACTGCAAGCCAATCTGCTGCGGTTTCTCCAGGAGAAACAGGTTGAGCGCGTCGGCGGCAGCCAGCCCATCCCCGTGGATGTGCGGGTACTGGCGGCAACTCACGTCGACCTCGAAGCCGCTGTGGCCAAGGGGGCTTTTCGTGAGGACTTGTACTACCGACTCAACGTGCTGCAAGTGGTCACTGCGCCGCTGCGCGAGCGCCACGGCGACGTAGCGATGTTGGCCAACCACTTCTCACGTTTCTACAGCCAGGAAACCGGCCGCCGTCCGCGCAGTTTCAGCGAAGACGCGCTGGTGGCGATGGGGCAACACCCGTGGCCGGGCAATGTGCGCGAGTTGGCCAACCGGGTGCGTCGTGGCCTGGTACTCGCCGAAGGGCGACAGATCGAGGCTATTGATCTGGGATTGATCAGCGAACAGGCAATTTCGCCACCCCTGTCTACACTGGAAGACTACAAACACCGCGCCGAACGCCAGGCGCTGTGCGATGTGCTCAACCGGCACAGCGATAACTTGAGTGTCGCTGCCCGCGTCCTGGGAATTTCCCGGCCAACGTTCTATCGGTTGCTGCACAAACACCAGATCCGCTAGGGCGGGTAAACCGAAAAGCCCCGCAACGACCCTTATCGTTGCGGGGCTTTTCCTTTTATTACGTTATCGGGAGCAAGCTCCTTCGCCTCAGGAATACACCGTCGGATCAGTTAAAAGTAATACGGAAACTTCAGGCTAAACGTAAAGTCCGGCGCATCATCCGTCATCCCAATCGCCAGGTTCGGCACGATCGTCAAATTATCCGATGCCGCGATCGTCATCCCCACGTTGAAGTACCCGGCGTTCGCATCACTGGACACCACCGACTGCCAGTCGCCGCCATTAGGCTTGAGCCGACTCTTGCGCTGCACCAGGTCCGACACCGAGAACGACATACTCATCTTCTCGTTGAGGGCAAAGGCCACACCGACGCCAAACTGGAAGCTGTCGCCCAGGCTGACCTTGCCGCCGACCTTCTGGTTGACGTCACTGCTGATGTCGTCGAACGAACCCTCGAAGTTGTGGGTGTACGAGAGCGAGCCAAACAACACCGCCGGGTCGAAGGTCTTGACCAGGGAAATCCCCGGCGTGACCGACCAGACCCCGTTACCCGTAGGCAGGCTTTCCGGCACGAACAGGTTGTCGTTGCCGGGTGTCTTGACCAGCTTGATACCAAACGGTTCTTTACCCGTAGGCGCCTTGACCCGCACCGACACCACGGCGTCCGGCAGATTGGGAGTTTCGTCGAGGAATTTGTACGCCACACCAAAGTTGACGTCGCCGATGGTCGGGTCGCGCGTGACCGAGGCTTCCGACGTCGCCGTGCCGTTGTTGCCGGCGCCGGCGGACTGGTAGGTGGAGTCGCGGTACACCACGGGCACGTTCACGTCGAACTGCCAGCGGTTATCGAAGTTGTATCGCCCGGTCAGGTCCAGGGTCCAGTTATCGGACTTGATCCGGTCCAGGTTGATATTGCCGAGGAAAATCGAGTCCAGCGCCAGGAAGCCGTTGAGGGTCAACTGGCGAGCATCGTAACGGGCATAGGTAATGCCGGTTTCAAAGCTGAACTTGCCATTCCCGAAAAAGCCGCTGGCTTCGTTATAGAGGTTACTCACACTTTGCGCAGGGGCCGAGTCGTCCTTGAGGGACTGGCCGTAGGAACTGCCGCCACCACCACCGGCGCCGCCGGATGCTGCTGCGGCGCCCGTGCCTGCGACCGTTGCACCACTGGCTTTCTGAAAGTCTGCCGGGGATTTGGCCAGGCGCTTGGGTGCCGGTGCCGACGGTTGATCTTCGACCTGTCGTACCCGTTGTTCCAGTACCGCCAAAGCTTTTTGCTGAACGTCATACCGCTGCTTGAGTTCTAAAAGTTCCTGTTTGAGCGTTTCTATATCGGCGTCTGGCGCGGCATACAGAACGGATGCAGGCAAGAGCGTACTTAAACAGACCACCGCACGAAGCGATAACGATCGATGCATGAAATAAGCCGTCCTTTTCTAATGCGTAAGTGTCGAGGGTCAGCGTAGTTCAATAACCGAGGGTGCGTAGGCCTTTGAGTTGGTCCAAGTTGCAGTTCAGCGCACCGTTGTTCAAACCGTTGTTATTCATCACGACGTTGAGCTGGGTCATGTTGTTGACGAAGTTGGTGTTGCCGGTCAAAACCGTACCTTGCAGCACAGTACCGCCGCCGATCTGCTGCAAACTGTTGCCCTGGTTATGGTTGGCCTGGATCGCCATCTGCAAGCCGCCATTGTTGGCCGACACACTGACTCGACCTGCTGCGCTGTCCCCGGTAACGGTACCGCCGGCGACGAGTACTTGCCCCGATTGCACCGCGTTGGAAGGCGCGAAGCCGTTCTCGACGGTAATGCCTACGTTGTTGTAGGCGGTGTTGCCATCGCCAGCGGTTCGCACGCTCTGGGTCACGCCTTGGCCACTGCCCAGCCCGGCGCCGCCTGTGACTGTGCCGGTGCCGGTGTTCGGGTTGGTCCCGTTGCCGGTCGAGCCGGTGGTCTGTACGTAGAATTGTGGGGTGATGGTCGACGAGTCGACCTGCATGCTGGCCTTGCCGGTGATGGTGTCTCCTACGGCGTTGGTCCACGTGCTGCTCATGACAATGCCGAAGCTAATGATGCGCCCCGGCATGACGTAGCGGCCGCGCAGGTCGGCCATTTCCGAATCCTTGAGTTCGATCGGTTTGAACCCCGATGAAGCATAAGCGGGCATTGAGGCTGCCAGACACATGACCGTCAGCCAACGGGAAGTGTTCATCTTCTGCTCCTGGAGCGTCCTGCCCCTTATTGCGCTTCTTAGAAGAAGTCGCTCTGAATAAAACCGAAGTCCATCAGCTCGGCATCGCCTACGGGCCTGAACTCATTCAACTGGTTCTTGGCGGTCAGCGGAGTAGGCGGGTCGAGCAAGGCGTTGGCCTTGTCGTAACCTTCACCCAGCACAGCGAAGACGATGCCATTCCAGCCCTTGAGGAAGTCGTCACGCGAATAGCGCTTGTGGCCCAATACCGGGTCGCCGATATAGACCCAGTCCTTGTCGGCGCGCTGCATCACCACGAAGTGCTTGTAGCCACGAATTTCCAGCAGCACCACCACAGGGATCTTCACGGTGACCAGGGTCTCTGGTCCGATCTTGTAGCCCCGGGCACGCATGCCGATGCTTTCGAGGTAGCGCTTCATGTCCAGCATGGAGAAACCCTGGGTACGTACCAGGTCCTGGTCTGCATTGATCAACATGCCTTTGATGACGTGATCTTCGTCCACGTCCAGCCAGTAACCCTGGCGCAGAATGGTGGCGAGTGCCGCAGCACCGCAGCTGAAATCGGTTTTCTGTTCCACCAGGTTGGCGAACCGGCGCTCACGAATACTCTCGACCTTCTTGTAGATCACTGCACCGCCAGGCAGGGCGGAGATCGCCATGGTGCCTGCCCACGTTGGGCCGGTGAGTAACATCAGGAGGGTGAGGGTCGCGAGGCGCATGATCGTGTGACCTGCTGGACACTGGAATAAAAAAGGGCCTTGTTGCCAAGGCCCCGTTGGATCAGAAGCGCACGCCGCTGGAGCAGACGGTGCAACCTTGACCGATCGACAGGCTGTTGCTGCCTTGGTTGCCCGAGCCGGATTGCAGGTTCACACCCACGTTGCCGGAGTTGCGGTTAACCGAGTTGTCGAGGCTGGAGTTGTTGGACACGTATTGAGCCTTGCCATGGCCATACCCGTAGCTGGTAGCGGCAGTGTTCAGGTAGCTGTTGGCGAGGGAGTTTTGCTCGGTGTTGGCGGCCGCTGCGATGTTTTTGCCATCAGCAGTGGTGATTGCCAGGTTGTTTTTACCCTGGTTGCCTTGACCGGCCTGGCCGTTGTAACCCAGGTTGCCGGAGTTACCGTTAAGGGAGTTATCCGCAGAGGCGTTGTTCTGGGTGCCTTTGTTGACAAAGTTGTTCAGCGCGCTGTTTTGATTGACATCGACGACAGCGAATACTGTTGCAAAGTCACCCTTGGCGCTGGAGATGGCGCCAGAGTTGTCTGCCTGGTTACCGCTGCCCGACTGAACGTTAACACCGGTGTTGCCGCTGTTGCCGTTTACCGAGTTATCGGCAGAGGCATTGTTTTCGGTTTTGGTGTCGTCAAACTTGTTGCCGCCGCTGTTTTGTACATCGGTCACGACAGAGGCAACAACCCCGGTTGGTTGAGGCGCAGGGTGCCAACCACCACCACCTGCCTGAGCAGCAGCAGCCATGAGTGCGGCGAGAGCGAAAACCATTGGTTTCAGAGCCATTTGAGGTTTCATGGTGTTTCTCCTTGCTTCTAATTAGTTGGTTAAGTGTTGGTACGGTCTAACGAGTACTACCAAGCGTTTACTTGATAGTGATGCCTAGGGTGTTAGCCACTCGGTTCCCCACCCCGGCACTCTGGTTCACCTGAATCACTCCTCGGCTGCCTGTGAAGGCCTGGTCGCTGGTAGCGACCTGGCGGCTGCCAGTGGTGGGGGTGAGCCCTGAGTCGGTCAACTGCGTCGAGTTCTGTTGCAACAGGACGCTGTCATCAATGCTTTGCGGGCCAGGGTTGATGCTGATCCGCACGGCATTGACTGATTGGTTATTGGCCCCGGCCGACTGGTTGATACCCAGCACACCGTTGCCGTTGGTAAAAGAGGTGCCATGAATCGCCGCTTTGGCGTTCAGGGACGGGTCGACGCTGCCGTTCTGGCGCTGGATGTTGACGTTGGTGGCCTGGCCACCGAGCGCAATGGCACGGCTGTTGGACATTTGTTGCTGGTTGCCGGCCGCCTGGTTGATCGACACGACACCTTCGTATTGTTGGCCGCTGTTGTTGATCACCGCGGTGTTGTCGGCGAATACCGGAGCGGCGGCCAGCAGGGCGAGAACGAGCAGGGAGCGGTTCATTACTTGCCCCCCATCATGCTGCCGATGTTGTTCAGCGGCGCCATGCCGCGCTGGATCGAGTCGCTGATCTGTCCACCCATGCTGCTGCCCGCACCGTGGCCGGCGGCAGAGCCGGCCCCCAGGGTGAACATGCTGTTTTGCGTGGCATGCAGGCCGGTCAAGGTGTTGTTCGTCGGAATCGCGCCGACGATGCTGGAGCCGCTGCTGATGCCGCCGATATCCATATCACTGAGCTCGCCGGTTGCACCGATGATGTCGCGGCTGGGATTGGCGTTGGCGGTGGTGGGGTAGGGGTCTTTACCGAAGGCGGCGCGACCGTACATGTGAGCCTGTACGTTGCGCCCTGTCACGATCACGCCATCGCCTGCAAAGCTTGGAACACTGATGCCGACGCTGAGTACACAGCTGATCAGCAGTACGTTCATCGGACCTTGAGTGAGTGTGATCACGGCGGCATTCCCTATTCTTCGCGCTGACCCTAAACAGCGCTGTAAGGGATAGAGCAGAAGCCGTGCCGCTTTTTATTTAGTGTTTATTTTCAATAGGTTGGAATGAATCGAGGGCAAAGTGATGTCAGTGCTGTTTCATGGCTGATACACCTGCGGTCACGGCACGCGCACGCGGCCGTACCACAAACGATTCACCCTGTTGTATCACCGCTGTAACACCGCCCATGACAAATCGATGAATCCGCACAGTACGGGCGCTTCAGAGGCGCCGTGTGTTTCAAAAATGGACACTGCGGGCGCAAAGAGGCCCGGGGATGTGGATCAGGCTCAGCCTTTGGGGGATTGACGCGGAATGGAGTTGAGCACGGGGTTGCCATCCTGGTTCTGGGTCAGGTAGACCGGCAGCACCTTGGGCAGGGAGGGGATGAGGTTGTTGACTTCATTGATGTTGTAGATCCCGCCAATGCGAATCGCCCCGGTGCTGGCATCTGCGAGCATCACCGGTTTGTTCAGGTAGCGGTTGATCAGCGGCAACGCGTCGACCAGGGCCAGGTTGTCGAGGATCAGCTTGCCCTGGCGCCAGGCCAGCGCGCTGTCGTTGGGGCTGATCGTGGCGACACGCGGTGTGGCGTCGCCCAGTTGATAGCTGGCCTGCATCCCGGGGGTAAGCGGCACGCTGCCGTGGATCCGGTCGCTGGAAATCTGGACTGCGCCTTCAAGCAGCATGACTCGCACCTGATCGCCGTATTTCCACACATTGAATTGCGTGCCCGTCACCTGCACCTGACCTTCGCCGGCACGCACGACGAACGGATGCTCACGGTCGTGGCTGACTTTGAAAAACGCTTCGCCCTTTTTCAGCGTCACCCGACGTTGGTCCTTGTAGTTGCTGTAGACCAGTTCAGTGCCGAGGTTCAGCTCCACTTGACTGCCATCCCCCAACGTCACCTGGCGCAAACCATCGGCGGCTTCAAAGCGCTCGTAGGCATTGGGCAGCCAGCCCGCTTCCCAAGCGGTAAAGGCCGCCACCGGTAAGGCTGCCAGGCATATGGCTGCCGCGGCGGCGTAGGTACGTAGCCGACTGCGCGGTTTGAACGGCACCACCAAGGCGGTGGGTTCGTGGCGGGGCAGATGGTCGGCGACGTCCCAGATTTCCAGCATCGCGGCGTATTCGAAGGCGTGCAGCGGGTCGCAATCGTGCCATTGGGCAAAAGCCTGACGTTCACCGGGGGTGCAATCACTTGCATGCATACGCATGCACCAATGCGCAGCGGCGTCGGTGATGGCGTCATATTCGGCTTCTGAAAGGGACTTTTCGCTCATTAACTCATCCTGATTTCCCACATTCTAACCCCCAGGGTGCATCGCGAGAACATCCATCATGGCGATTGCACATCAATTGGAACTTATTCTCGTTTGGAGGCGCCTAAAAAATTCAGGACATTCCTACAATGGAGAACGAAAATGCTGAAGAAAACCTTAGTCGCCCTGTGTGCAACCACTGCGCTGCTCAGCGCCGGCGCCGCGCTGGCCGATAAACCGGGTGCGGGCTGGATCACCATCGAGAAGGCCATCGAGGTGGCCAAGACCAAGGCAGGCTATGTCGAGGTCTACGCCGCTGAAGCCGACGACAACGGTTATTGGGAAGTCAAAGGGCGCAAGTCCGACGGCACCGTTTATGAAGCACGTATCGACGGCGCTTCGGGCAATATCCTGCGCGACCAGAAAGACTGATCTACCCCGCCGGGAGCCTGCTCAGGCTCCCGCATCCAGACTGCGCCCCAGCTCGCTGATCATGCAGGTCACCGAGTCGGCATTGGCCAGAATCGTGTCGATACGCTTGTCGCTGTTGCTCATGAACACCGATCGCGCCTCCTCCAGTGTGCGGGCGCCGGTGGTGCTCAGGACTTTATCGCGCAACGGCGCGGTCAAGCGGCGGCTGCCGAAATCCTCCCATTGCTGGGAAAACGCATCCCAGGTTCTGAACAGCATGCTGGCAGGGGTGGAGATCGACAGTGCGTTATCCCGCAGGTTATCCAGGTCGGTTTTCATCAGCGTGGCGCCGTTGATGGCAACGTTGATGAGGTCCGGGAAGGGCCGCATGCTGTCCAGGTAAGCCAGGTCCTCGGTCAGAGATTTGATGTGGGTGATCTCGTGTATCAGCACTGTGGCGCGCGCATGGGCGCAGATGTTGAACGGCGTGGTCAGGCGGTTCTGATAGATGTCCATGGGCGGGTCGAAGAAGCGGTCCAGCAGGTAGATCTTATGGTCGGCATCGTCGGGCACGACGAAAGCAAAGGAATCGCGGGGGCTGTACCGATGGGTGCCGCTGACAAACCGCATCGAGTCGGGCCCGATCAGGGTGTGATTGATCAGTTCATCAAGCACCTCGTCAATGCGCCGCTCGACCCTTCGCACTTGTTCGGGCGCCAGCGAGACAACGCCGAAAAACTCACTGAAAAAACGCCCCAGGCGGCTGCTCGGTTCACGAAGCGTGGCGAAGTGCAGCAAGTTGCGCTTGCAGGTCACCGCATAGTAAGTCGCCACATTCAGCGCTTCATCAATGCATTGGGCCTTCCAACTGGATAGCGCGGCGATCTCGCGCATGCCCACGGCTTCAATGTTGATGGCGTCCCGTTCGGCCAGGCGTGTGCTCATTTTGCCGGCGTAGCGGCTCAAGGTTTTGCCGTAGCGTGGGTGATGGCGGTCGAGGTCCAGCGTCCACTGGCCGTGGGCGTTGCGCTGTACATAGGGGCCCAGCCGCTCGCCCTTGCTCAGGCGCCAGCGTTCGCCGGCGCGTTTTACCGGATAGACTTTTCCCGCCAGCGGCAGGAAATTGCGCGAGGTGGTGTCATCCCGATACACCTGGTTGGCTGAGCTGAATGACAAGTCGCCGAGGGCGTCATCGTGGTGTTCAAAACCGCGCAACTGCGTGCGTTCGGGCGCGGTTATTGCCAACTCGTCCAGGTTGGCGGCTGCGGGGGCAGGCGCTTGCAGCCACCGCTCCACTGAGGGCTGCTCTGCAGGTGGCGGCGTCTGTTGCAGGGGCCTGTCCAGCGCTTTGCGCAACGAGGCCAATTCAGCCACGCCGAGGGCGAAGGTTTTCAGTGCGTGCCTCCAGCGGTGCGCCTGCAGGTTTTCGGCGGAGTCTTTGAACAGTTGATAGCTGCGCCACACCACCAGCGGATAGGCCAGTTTGCCGGCCAGGAACTGGAGGCCGTTGGGGATTTCCTGAGTGAGCAGGCAAGTGATCGCATCCCAATGGGTCTTGCCCGACGGGGCAAACTGCGCGCCTAGCATCTGCAGCAGCATCTGCACGTTGTCCTCAAACAGTTGCTTGAGTAGGTTGCCGCCCATGGGCGTTGCGCCGAGGGTGATTTCTGCCAGTCCGACGTGCCAGCCCTTGTCCAGCAGGTTGCAATAGGTGGCGCGCTGCGCCCCCTCCAGTTGCCCCACGATCCAGTCCTGCAGTGCGCCGGGGTTGGTGAACTCACTGAGCAGCGCCGCTTCGCTGGCGAATTCCTTCAGCAAATGCTGGGGGCTGAAGGGCGCGTACAGCACCAGCGGCCCGGACGCGCCAGCCTGCGGACCTATCAGGTAGCAACCCAGCGCCCTGGCGCCTGCCGCGCCTTCGGTGGCGATCAACTCCAAGTGGCGGACGGTGGCCGAGCTGCCACTCACGCTGGCACGCGCCACTGCATCGGGCATGTCAAACACTTGCTGGATGAGCCTCCAGGCGTTGGCAGACAGTCGCTCATTGAGCATCTGCTCATGGGCGTATTGCAGGAGTTGCCAGGGTAACTGCCGGCAAAACAGGGTTCGCCGCGCGCGCGCGTCTTCGCTTGGTTGCTTGAGGTGGGTGATAAGCCGTTGCTGGTAGATGCCTTTCAAGTCCAGTTGGCGCACCAGTTGCACGACGGCATCGCCGTCCAGCGCCGCCGGTAACGGCGTGGCGGTGCGCGAGCGTGGCCGGATGCGCTCGGCATGCAGGTCCGGCAAGTGCCGCAGGGCGAAATCGGTGAGGGTCTGCGTGTGGCCGTCCAGGTCAATACGGCAGGGAATCAGGATGTTATCGGGGTTGAGCGCTTGTTGGGCAAAGCGAGCATCGAGCAGGCTCGTCAGCGTGTTAGCGACCTGCTCGCGCAGGGGCGTAATGCTGTGCAGATAGTCACGCTCCTGCGGCGCGCTGAGGCGGTACTGCTCAAGCAGTTCGGCGTGCAGTATCTGTTCATCCGGCGACGCCATGCCCAGCCAGACCGGCAGTGACTGCTGGTGGATCATCGCGTGCGCCATGGCAATCGCCCTGGGCAGGTTGGACGGTGGCGCGCGGCGGATCAAAGCGTCCATACAATCCTGGAAGCGCTGCACGCCGGGTTTCATTGCCAGCAGATGGTCAATCTCGTCGCGCAGCCAGGCGCTGTAGGAGCGTTGGCGGTTATCCAGCAGATGATCGTCAATGCGTTGCAGCGGGCCCAAGCGGTAGGTCTGGTGGGGCATGCGCCTGGATACCGGCAGGTTTTCGAGCAAGGGCCAGCAGACCAGCGGATCTTGCAAGCGTTGCCCCAGCACCTCACCCAGCGCCTGGATGGATGCAAACGCCTCAAACCCAGAGCGCGGGGTCCACAGCAGGGCCGCGCCGGAGTGATCGGGGTCCAGGCCTCCGCGTTCGGTCAGTACAAAACAGTTGGCCAGGGGCTGGGGCAGGGCGGCTGCGTCACTGCAGAGACTCAGGGCGTATGCGTCCGGCAGGAAGCCGTTGAGCCCGTGACGGCTGGCGCGGCTGCGCAGGCTGTCGGCGTTGAGCACGCAGTCGAGCAGCGCCAGTTGCTGCGGCGACAAACTTTTGTATAACCGGCTCATCTCGGCCTCGCCGCTCAACCCCTGCAACAGGCCGTGGCTTAGATGGGCCTGGTTGTTGTCCAGCAGCAGGTGCGGCAGTTCGCGCAGCTCGTGCTGGGCGAAGGTGCTCATCACCTGCTCGATGATGGCATTGAAGCTATCGACGCTCAGGTTGTGCAGTTGCCGGGCGACGCCTTCACTGCGAAGGCCGTAGAACCAGGTCAGGGCCGAGGGCGTAAGTGCTTCGGCCTGACCGGTCACCCGCGCGATAAAGTGCGCGACCATGCTCGAAGACGCCACGGGCAAGCGCTCCTCACGTTCCTGGGCCGGGGTGGCATAGGTATTGATGCAGACATCGTCGGCGTCGAGCGCCAGCTGTCTTTTCGCCAGCTCCAGGTCCAACGCATGGGCCGCCAGCACGCCCAAGGTCGGATGTTTGCTGCGCCCCATAGCCATGGCGGTTTCAACGGCCTGCAGGCGCTGCAGATGACGTTTGGCGGTTTCCGCCAGTACGGTGCTGGGGTGCCCATTGCCGCTGGACACGGGGTGAACCGACCAGCGCCCGCCGGCGTCCTGCACCAGCAGACGGCTATCGAGCAGGGTGCGCACGTCCAGCGCATGGTCGAGCAGCGCGGCGAGGTCGATGTCGCTGGCGCTGCGGCGGTACACGCCGAGGGCATGCTCAAGGTTGTCGAACTGCTTGGCGACGATGTCTTCGAGCATGTCCTGGAAGACATCGCCCTGCATCGGTTGCCCGCTGACCTGAACATGATCCATACCGATATACACGCTGCGTTCATCCAGCGAGAGAAAGTTGAGCAGCTCATCCTGATGGCCGGCGGCCTTGAGCATCGCCAGCAGCGTGTCGTTGAGGTCGTTCAGATCCTTGAGCACTTGCAGACCGCGGGACTGGGTGTAGAGGTAGGTGTGGGCCTTGCTGATCATCAACGTGCTGGCGAGGTCGACGTAATGTTGATAGGGCGCGTGAATACGCACCTTTTCTATGCGCAAATCATCCGCGGGCGCTGTGCTCGCGGCCGAGTCCAGCAGGAACGCGGCGCGCAGTTGCTGGCTCTCTGAGGTGGAGACAATCGCGTTCTGGCGTTTGAGCAACAGATCGGCGCGAAACTTTTCGCGCATCACCCGGGCACAAAACGTCAGGCGCGACTGGCCCGCGCTGACGTCTTCGTTCCAGTAGGTCTGTAGCAGGCTTTTCAGTAACGAGGAAAGAATGCCGCTGGTTTGTTCGATCACACTGTCCCAGCGCTGCTGGTCGAGGACGCGTTGATCCGCGGTCAAGGCGCTGCTGTCGTAGCCGATATTGACGAACGAATGAGTTTGATCCTGGGGCCAGGCTTGTTTGGCATAAAACTGCAGCAGTGCATCGCGCAACGGTAGTGAGGCCAGCCAACGACGGTCTTTTTGCTGCGAGGCGCGGCTGAAAAAATCCACCCGCGTGTCGGCCTGTTTCAACTTAGGAAAGAAGGAACGGGCCATGATGCCGAGCAGGCTATCAAGCATCCCGTGCAGGCTCGGCAGCTTGCGCAGCTCATTGAGTAGGGCAGCTACGTTCTGCTGCTGGCTGGCCATAATGGCGTCCTCCTGATCCTGCATCACCGCGCCCTGGATGATGGCGGTGGTGATTGTTACCGGCGCGTCTACCGGCAGCGCGTCACGTTCAGCGATGGATATAAAGCACAGCAGGTCATCTCGCTGCGTTGGCAACTGCAAGCGCTCGTGCACCGCAGCAAGCAGCACGGCGCGGCTGTCGAACAGCTCCAGCCCGCCGTAGGGGGTATAGAGCACGGCTTTATTGTTGTCCGGTGTCGGACTCATCAGGAACGCGCCAGTCAGGGTCAGCGCGGGTTTGCCAGGACGGTTGATCAGCAGTCGCTCCACCTGCATGGGGTGCGTGTGCAGGGCCGCATCCTGGCGGGCTGCATCCGTGGCGTAGTAAAGCGTATGCAACCACTCCAGATCCTTGACGGTAAATCCCAACGCCCGCTCCCGTGGCGTCGGCTGTTTACGCCCGGCAGGTAGCAGGAATTCGTCGAAAAAGTACGGCGGGGAAAGCGTCGCCATGGTGCTCGCTCCATCAAACTGGCAGTTACGAGGCTCCACGGTAGGCGCTTGCGCCAGGGGCGGGGCGGTAGATAACTGCTTCGGCGGCAAGCGGACGTTGACAGCAAGCACAGGAGGCGTTGTTTAATCGACGGGTCTGGATTGTTGTTGTCTCTTCCAATTATAAAATCGGAGCTACAGATGTCTGCCCAGTCCCCGATCATCGACAGTGCTACAGCATTCATGGGTTTCAACGAGCTGAAGGCGTTGCTGCAGGCGATCTTCGTCAAGCACGGCACCTCGCCCGACGTCGCGGCGATCCTTGCGCACAACTGCGCCAGCGCCGAGCGCGATGGCGCTCACAGCCACGGCATCTTCCGCATCCCTGGTTACCTCAGCACCCTGGCCAGCGGCTGGGTCAACGGCCAGGCGGTGCCGGTGGTCACCGACGTGGCGTCCGGCTTCGTGCGGGTCGATGCCGGCAACGGGTTCGCTCAGCCGGCCCTGGCGGCAGCGCGTGGGTTGCTGGTGGACAAGGCCCGCAGCGCCGGCATTGCGTTGCTGGCGATTCACAACTCCCATCACTTTGCGGCGCTGTGGCCCGACGTCGAACCCTTCGCCGAAGAAGGCCTGGTGGCGCTGAGCGTAGTTAACAGCATGACCTGCGTGGTGCCCCATGGCGCCGACCGCCCGTTGTTCGGCACCAACCCCATCGCCTTCGCCGCCCCGCGTGCCGATGGCGCGCCCATTGTCTTCGACCTGGCCACCAGCGCCATTGCCCATGGCGACGTGCAAATAGCCGCGCGCAAGGGCGAGCGATTGCCGCCGGGCATGGGCGTCGACAGCCTCGGCCAACCCACCACTGACCCTAAAGCCGTGCTCGAAGGCGGCGCGTTGCTGCCGTTTGGCGGGCACAAGGGGTCGGCGTTGTCGATGATGGTCGAGCTGTTGGCGGCGGCGTTGACTGGAGGCAACTTCTCCTTTGAGTTTGATTGGGCTGATCACCCAGGCGCCCGCACGCCGTGGACTGGGCAGTTGCTGATCGTGATCGACCCAAGCAAAACCGCTGGGCAAAGCTTTGCCGAGCGCAGCCAGGAACTGGTGCGGCAGATGCATGCGGCAGGGTTGCGCAGGTTGCCGGGGGATCGACGTCATCGCACGCGGGCGAAGTCGTTGGAGCTGGGGATTGAGCTGGAGGCTGAGGATCTGGCGCGATTACAGGCGCTGGTGACTGACTGAGAAGGGTTTGGCGCAGCTTGCATGTAGGCGCTGGCTTGCCAGCGATAACTGTTTGTCGGGTGCTTAAGATCAAGATCACAAGCAGATCAAGAGCCAGAGCAACGGCGCAATAGCATCAGCGGTGTGGTTGCTATTGCGCCGCTTGCTTGATCAGTTACGACGACCCAGCAACAAACCCACTACCAGGCCGAAACCTGCGGAAATGGCCACGGTTTGCCAAGGGTGGCCACCGATGTAGGTTTCAGTAGCATCCACCACCGGCTTGCTACGCTCGCGCACGTTGGACACTGAGTCCAGGGCTTGCTTGAGTTTGATCGCGACCTGCTCGCGCAGGGTTTCGCCTTCTTCGCCCACCAGGGCGGCGCTGCTTTTGAGCAGTTTGTCCGACTCTTCGATCAGCGCGGTGAGTTCGCTGAAGGCTTGATCCTTGATCTGGTCTTCGACAGCTTGGGCAGCAGTTTTGCGGGCCATTGTGTGACTCCTTGCGAGTGAATGTGACAGTGAACAATGGAGTATCGCGCGATGGCAAAAGTTGCAGTTTTTTTGCTTGAGCGCAGTTCCAGCCAAAATCCGAATCAGGAAATTTCGACCTACAGTGTAAGATGTCGCCTATTTGTGCAGCAGGTAATTCAACATGAGCTTCAATCTCGCCAACAAGACCCTCGCCGAACGTGCCGAGCTGGAAGATGAAAAGTCCCGCCTCTATGACCTGTGGCAAACCAATCTGGGCAAGGCCAAGGGCGAAGCGGCGCGGTTGTTCGGTGAGCGTGCCAAGCGCAAGGGCAAGTGGGCCGAGTGGGTCCGCGCAGAGCTTGATGGCATGTCACCGCCAGAGTTTTCCAATATGGTGCGCAGCGAAGTCAATAAGCTGATGGCAGCGGCGAAGTAAAGCTGGCGGCAATCGCCTCACGTACTTTGAGCAACATAGGGTCCAACTGGGCCTGTGTCCGCCAGCCGAGTTCCACGGGGTAGCGCGGCAGCGCCAGCGGGCAGGGCAGTACGCGCAGGCCTGTCATCTCGGCGATCGCCTGTGCCGCATGCCCCGGAATGGTCGCAACCGCTTGGCTGCCCTTGAGCAAAAACGGCAGTGCGGCAAAGTGGCTGGTCGACGCACACACTTGCCGGCTCAGCCCCAGCGCTGCGAGCCCCTCATCGGTAATTCCGATAAAACCGCCTGACGACACCAGCACATGCTCGCGGCTGACGAACTCTTCCAGGCCGATGCTGTTCTGGTCCGGCGCAAGACTGCCGGGGTCTACCAGGCAAAGGTAGTCTCCTTCCGCCAATACCTGTCGACTCAAACGGTTCTGCGCAAACCCGCCGGCGGTAATTGCCAGATCGAGCGTGCGGTCGAGCAGGGCGCCTGCCACGATCTGGCTGTGGGTCTGGCGAAAGATCACGCGCAGTTTCGGCAAACGTTGAGCGATCTCCTGCATCAAGCGGCGACCGTAGGCGATCTCGAAATCATCGGACAACCCCACTACCACGGAACGCCCTTGGTAATGCGGGTTATCCGGGTTGACCATCGCCAGGCTCTGCCGGCAACGGTCCAGCGCCTCGCTGATCACCGGCTTTAACTGATTGGCCCGCAACGTCGGCGCCAAGCCTCGGCCGGTGCGCACGAACAGCGGGTCGCCGTATACCTCGCGCAAGCGTCGCAAGCCCGCACTGATGGCCGATTGCGTGACGCCCAGGCGCAATGCCGCGCGGCTGGCGCTGGATTCGTCGTGCAGCGCTTCGAAGGTCTTCAGCAGGTTCAGATCGACCTGGGCGATATTCATTTGGCTCATATCATTCAGTGCTGAGGTGGGCTTTATTCATGATCACGGCTGGCCGGAGAATGGGCAACCCCCCTAATTCGGAGTGATCGTAATGCCTGTTTCTACTGTGGCAGCTTTGCAACTCGGTTCGTTGCCGGACGGCAAGGCGGCAACCCTTGAACAAATCCTGGGCTACGAGGACGAGATCAAACGCAGCGGCGCGCAATTGGTGGTCATGCCCGAGGCGCTGCTGGGCGGCTATCCCAAAGGCGAAGGCTTCGGCACACAACTGGGCTACCGCCTGCCCGAGGGGCGCGAGGCGTTTGCCCGTTACTTTGCCAACGCTATTGATGTGCCAGGCGCTGAAACCGAGGCGCTGGCCGGCTTGTCGGCGCGCACCGGCGCCAGCTTGGTTCTGGGTGTGATCGAGCGCAGTGGCAGCACGCTGTATTGCACCGTGCTGTATTTCGAACCCTCGGGTGGTCTGGTGGCCAAGCATCGCAAGCTGATGCCCACCGGCACCGAACGGCTGATCTGGGGCAAGGGCGATGGCTCCACCTTGCCAGTGATCGACTCCGCAGTAGGGCGTCTCGGTGGCGCGGTGTGCTGGGAAAACATGATGCCGCTGTTACGCACGGCGATGTACGCCAAGGGCGTCGAAGTCTGGTGCGCGCCAACAGTGGATGAGCGCGAAATGTGGCAGGTGAGCATGCGCCATGTGGCCCATGAAGGGCGCTGTTTTGTGGTGAGCGCGTGCCAGGTGCAAGCTTCGCCCGAGGCATTGGGGCTGGAGATTGCCAACTGGCCAGCAGGCCGTCCGTTGATTGCTGGCGGCAGTGTGATTGTCGGCCCTATGGGTGACATCCTCGCGGGGCCGTTGCTGGGTGGGGCTGGGCTGTTGACGGCGCAGATCAACACCGATGACTTGGTGAAGGCGCGGTACGACTATGACGTGGTGGGGCACTACGCTCGCCCGGATGTGTTTGAGTTGACGGTGGATGAGCGGGCCAAGCCGGGCGTGCGCTTTGTTACAGACTGAACCGGGTCTAAATGTGGGAACGGGCGTGCTCGTGAAGACGCTGTGTCAATGGGTGCAGGTGTGACTGACCCACTGCCATCGGGGGCAGCTCCCTCCCACAGTTGATTTTCAGCGTTTGGGTCATTGGGATTCCAACCACTCCTCGCGGGTCATCTCCCAGATATCCCGTGGGAAGGTGCCTTCGACAAACTGCCCCTCATCGGTCCTGATCAAGCGCATCCCCGTACGCTCGGAAATTCGCCGCGACCCCAGGTTGGGCGCGGCCTTGGGGACACGCATCACGGGGCGTTGCAGCACGCCGAACCAATAGTCGGTCACCGCCGCGCTGGCTTCGGTCATCAATCCCTGGCCTTGCCATGCGGGCGCCAGCCAGAAGCCACGGTTGTTATCCACGTCATCCATCAGGCTGACATTGCCGATCAGTTGTTCAGGCGCGGTTTTGAGGCGGATTGACCAATGCCATTCCTCGCCCCGTGCCATGGCCGGCAAGGCCACGTTTTGCAGATAGGCGAGGGCGCCGTCGGCCGGGTAGGGCCAGGGCACGAGGGCGTTGAGGTAACGCACCACGTCCCAGTGGGGAAAGTGCTGTTGGACGGCATCCGCATCGTCCAGCGTCAGCGGGCGCAGAATCAGGCGTTCGGTGTAAAGGGTAGGCAACGCATCCATGTTGCAGAAACTCCAGGTTTACCAAGTGGCAGTATTGGGTAGGTCCAGGGTGCCGCGATCCACAAACCGCATCGTGCCAAACAGCCCACCCGCGAGTTTGCCGCGCAGCACATACGGCAGATTGTTCAAGCTTTGGGTCTGGCTCAGGCCCAGGGTCTGGCGCAACACCGAGAACGCAGAAACGCTGACGGGGACCCTCAGAACGGCCTCGGAAAAGCGTGGGATGCTTCCGGCCTGATCACTGACACCCGACGCCAACGGCCGGCCATTGACCTCCAGGTCCAGGGCCACGCCGTTGTAGTCGATCGCCGTTTCATTGGGGTTTTGCACCCGCAGTTTCACGACGAAGCGCACTTCCAGTTCCTGGCTTTGCAGTGGCTCGATGCCCACCACATTGATGTTGACCGGGTCGCGGTTGGGGAACAGCGCGCAGGCGCTCAAGGTCAGCAGCAACAGTGATAGAACCATGAGCTTGCGCATACAAAAGTGCTCCTATTTCGTGACGTCCGGGTCCTGCATCACTTTGAGGGTGGAGGACTCCGGATCAAATTCATCTTCTTGCAGTTCTATGAACTCTTCCGGCAGGAAAATGTTCAGCAGGATCGCACAGAACGCGCCCACGGTAATCGGCGACTCGAAGATGTTGTGCAGGGCTTTGGGCAGGTCACGCAGTACTTCCGGCACGGCGGCGACGCCCAGGCCCATGCCCAGGGAGATCGCCACGATCAGCACATTGCGCCGGTGCAGCCCGGCTTCGGCGAGGATCTTGATGCCAGCCACGGCCACCGTGCCGAACATGATCAGGGTTGCGCCGCCCAGCACCGGCTTGGGCATCAGTTGCAGCACCGCGCCGATCATCGGGAACAGCCCCAGCAGTACCAGTAAACCCGCGATGAAGTACGCCACGTAGCGGCTGGCCACGCCTGTCAGCTGGATCACGCCGTTGTTCTGCGCAAAGGTCACCATCGGCAGGCTGTTGAACGTGGCCGCCATCGCCGAGTTGAGGCCGTCGGCCAGCAAGCCGGACTTGATGCGCTTGATATACAGCGGACCCTTGACCGGCTGCTGGGAAATCATTGAGTTGGCTGTCAGATCACCCGCCGCTTCCAGCGGCGAAATCAGGAAGATCACTGCCACTGGGATAAACGCCACCCAGTCGAACGAGAAGCCGTACTTGAACGGCACCGGCACGCTGATCAGGGGCACGTGGGGCAAGGCGGCCAGGTCGACGCGGCCCAGCCACCAGGCGACCACAAAGCCCAATGTCAGGCCGATTACGATCGAGCCCAGGCGCAGGAACGGGTTGTTGAAGCGGTTGAGCACCACGATGGTCACGAGCACCAGCGCCGCCAGGCCCATATTGCTCGCGGCACCCAGGTCACTGGCGCCGAAGCCGCCGGCCATGTCGGTGACCGCCACCTTGATCAGCGATAAGCCCATTAAGGTAATGATGGTGCCGGTGACCACCGGGGTGATCAGCTTGCGCAGTTTGCCGATGAATTGGCTCAGGACCACTTCGATAAACGCCGCGAAAAAACAGATGCCAAAGATGGTCGAAAGGATTTCATCGGTGCCGCCGCCCCGGGCCTTGACCATGAAACCCGCGCTGAGGATCACGCTGATAAACGAAAAACTGGTGCCTTGCAGGCACAGCAGCCCCGAACCGATCGGGCCGAACTTGCGTGCCTGCACAAAAGTGCCGAGCCCCGACACAAACAGCGCCATGCTCACCAGGTACGGCACTTCGCTTTCCAGGCCGAGCACACCGCCGACGATCAGGGTTGGGGTGATGATGCCGACGAAACTCGCCAGCACATGCTGCAGCGCGGCAAAGATCGCTGCGGTGAAGTGTGGGCGGTCTTCCAGGCCGTAGATCAGGTCGGATTTATAGCGCGGGCGGGGGGCTTGAGCGTCAGACAAGTTGAGGGCTCGGGTCAGAAAATGGAGGCGCAGGATGCCAGAAACCGCTAGTCGTCAGAAGTGTAAAAAAATATTTATGAACCCCCTGCATAAAATGCTGCAGCCGGCCGATACCGTTTATAGGCCCACCCCTCAATAACAACAGTGGGCCAAGGTCTGAGCGGTGCGTTGACACCGGCGGATCGTTTCGCGGCAGGGACGCGCGCAAACACTACTCCTGAGAGTCTCGCCTATGTCCCTCCGTCACCTGAATATCGCCCCTCGTGCTTCTCTGGGTTTCGCGTTCATCGCGTTGTTAGTGGTTGTTCTAGGTGTGTTTGCGGTCAACCGCATGACACTGATTCGCGAGGCGTCAGTGGCCATGAGTGCCAACCTGCTGCCCAGCGTGACGTACCTGGGCACGATCACGGAAAACGTGTTGCGCCTGCGCATCCTGTCCTTTCGCGTACTGGTCAACCGTGAACCGGCCGCTTTGCAGGAAGCAGAAACCCGCATCGGTGTGTTGGCCGACAAGGTCAAGACCGCCCAGGCCGGTTACGCCACGCTGCCCGCCGGGCCGGAAGAGGCGGCTTTGTACAAGACATTTGGTACGACCCTGGACAACTACCTCAAGGCCCAGGCCGACATGCTGACCCTGTCCAGGCAAGGCAAGGTCGATGAAATGCGTGCGCTGATCAACACCCGTATCAAGGACGGCACCGATCAGATGGGCGAACAGCTGAACAAGTTGATTGCCATCAACGCCGCTGACGCCAAGACCGCAGACGCTGAAGCTGGGCGAGGGTACGACAGTGCCATCACCGGCGTGATTATGGTCTCGGTCGCCGCCGCGTTGCTCACCGTATTACTGGCCTGGTTGCTGACCCGCAGCATCGTCACGCCGTTGCGCAAAGCCGTGACCGTGGCCGAAACCATCGCCGCCGGCAACCTCAGCAGCACCATCGCAGACGACGGCAACGACGAACCGGCTCGCTTGATCGGCGCCCTGGCCGCGATGCAAGCGAACCTGCGCCAGACCATCCAGCACATCGCCGGTTCGGCCACCCAGCTGGCGTCTGCCGCCGAGGAGCTCAGCGCGGTCACCGAAGAAGCCTCCAAAGGCTTGCAGCAACAGAACAATGAAATCGATCAGGCGGCCACCGCGGTTAACGAGATGACCGCCGCAGTCGAAGAGGTGGCGCGTAATGCGGTGTCCACCTCTGAGGCGTCCAGCCAGTCGAACCAGGCTGCACGGGAAGGGCGCGACCGGGTGGTGGAAACCGTCGGCGCGATCCAGACCATGACCCAGGACGTGCAGAACACCGCCGCGATGATCGAAGGCCTGGCCACTCAGGGCCGCGATATCGGCAAGGTGCTTGATGTGATCCGCGCGATCGCTGAGCAGACCAACCTGCTGGCGCTCAACGCTGCCATTGAAGCGGCCCGCGCCGGTGAAGCCGGGCGTGGCTTTGCGGTGGTGGCGGACGAAGTGCGGGCCCTGGCTCACCGCACCGCCCAGTCGACACAGGAAATCGAAAAAATGGTCGCCGGCATCCAGAACGGCACCGGTGAAGCGGTGCAATCGATGCAGCAGAGCAATCAACGTACCCAAAGCACCCTGGAAATGGCCCGCGCCGCCGGGGTGGCGCTGGAGCAGATTACCCAGTCGATCAGCCTGATCAACGAGCGCAACCTGGTGATCGCCAGCGCCTCGGAGGAACAGGCTCAGGTGTCCCGCGAGGTGGACCGCAACCTGGTGAATATCCGCGACCTGGCCACCCAGTCGGCGGCGGGAGCCAACCAGACCAGCGCTGCCAGCCATGAACTGTCACGCCTGGCGGTGGATTTGAACGGGATGGTGGCCAAGTTCGTGATCTGACCCACTGTGCAAAGCAATCAAATGTGGAAGGGGGCTTGCCCCCGATGGCGGTGTGTCAGTCAAGATATCTATAACTGATCCACCGCTATCGGGGGCAAGCCCCCTCCCACATGTGTTCTCTGCAGTGTTAGAAACTAGTGTTTCCAGGCATCTGGGTTCACCAGGTTTTTTGGCCGTTCGCCCGCCAATGCCGCCAGCAGATTATCCACCGCACAGGTGGCCATCGCCTCCCGCGTCTCATGGGTCGCCGAGCCGATATGCGGGGTTGCCACCACGTTGTTCAAACGCAGCAACGGCGAGCCATGATCCAGCGGTTCCTTTTCGAACACATCCAGCCCCGCTGCCCGAATTGTGCGCTGCTGCAATGCCTCGACCAGCGCCGCTTCGTCGACCACCTTGCCCCGCGAGATATTGATGAAGATCGTCTCGGGCCCCATCCGCGCAAACTCTTGCGCGCCGATCAGTTTTTCGGTTTCAGCTGTAAGCGGCAACGTCAGGCAGACAAAATCGGCTTGCTCCAGCAAGTCGTTCAAGCTGCGGTATTGCGCGCCAAAGCGTTGTTCCACCGCCGGCTTGGGCGAATGGCTGTGGTAGATCACCGGCATGCCAAAGCCAAAATGCCCGCGCTGGGCCAGGGCTTCGCCGATGCGGCCCATGCCGATGATGCCCAGGGTCTTGCCGTGCACATCGCTGCCAAAGTGCGAGGGGCCGATGTTTTTGTTCCATTGGCCGGCGCGCACCATATCAGCCAGTTCCACCACGCGCCGGGCGGTGGCGAGGATCAGCGCGAAGCCGGTGTCGGCGGTGGTTTCGGTCAGCACGTCCGGCGTGTTGCTGAGCAGGATGCCGCGTTGGGTCAGGTAGTCGATGTCGTAGTTGTCGACCCCGACCGACACGCTGGCTACCGCCTCCAGGTGAGGCGCCAGATCCAGCAATTTGGCATCCAGGCGCAGGCTCGCGCCCAGCAGGCCATGGGCGGTCGGCAGGGCGTCGCGCAGCTTGGCCAGGCCGGTGTCGTCCAGGGCTTCGATCAGCGTGACCTCGGCCTGTTCATGCAGGCGGGCCATCAGCGGCGCGGAGAGTTTCTTGTACAACACCACAGACTTTTTCATTGGGCTTTTACCTTCAATTCGAGGGTTTGCAGGGGCACGCGCTCACGGTCGCTGGCGCCTGGCTTGAGGAAAATCGTCAGCACCACCGCCAGCATCAACGCACCGCTCATCAGCAGGTACGAAGCGCCGGGTGAACCCGTGCTGCTATTGAGGTAGCCCACCAGGTACGAACCGCCGAACGAGCCGAGCGCGCCCATGCTGTTGATCAGCGCCATGGCGCCGCCGGCGACGTTGGCGGGCAGGATTTCCGGGACGATCGCGAAAAATGGTCCATAAGGCGCATACATGCAGGCCCCGGCAATCACCAGCAGGGTGTAGGACCACCAGAAGTGTTCGGCGCCGAGTACGTAGGAGGCATAGAACGCGATGGAGGCAATCAATAGCGGCGGCCATACAAAGCGTTTACGTTTTTGCAGTTTGTCCGACCCCCAGCTCACCACCAGCATGCCGATCACTGCCGCCAGGTACGGCAGTGCCGACAGCCAGCCTGCTTCGACCATGTCCATCTGCAAACCGGCCTTGAGGATCGACGGCAGCCACAGCACAAAGCCGTACACGCCGATGCTCCAGCAGAAGAACTGCAGCGCCAGGATGATCACCTTGGGGGAGCGGAACGCTTCGGCGTAATTTTTAACCGCTTTAATGCCCACCTGTTCGGCGGCGAGGGCGGTTTCCAGGCTGTGCTTTTCGCTGTCGCTCAGCCACTTGGCATCCTTGGGACGCTCATCGGCCAGCTTCCACCAGATAAACGCCCACAGCACCGCGGGCAGGCCTTCGATGATAAACATCCAACGCCAGCTGAAATGCTGCACCAGGTAACCCGACACCACCGACATCCACAGCATGGTCACCGGGTTGCCGAGGATCAGGAAGGTGTTGGCCCGCGATCGTTCGGCGCGGGTGAACCAGTGGCACAGGTACACCAGCATCGCCGGCATCACTGCGGCTTCGACCACGCCGAGCATGAAACGAATAACGATCAGCATGTAGGCGTTGGACACCACGCCGGTCAGGGTGGCCAGGCCGCCCCAGAGGATCAGGCTGACGAAAATCAGTTTTTTAACACTGCGCTTCTGCGCGTAGATCGCCCCCGGCACCTGGAAGAAAAAGTAGCCGAGGAAAAACAGTGCGCCCAGCAACGACGACATGCCGGGAGTAATCATCAAGTCTTCGGCCATCCCGGAGGCGGCGGCGAAGCCGTAGTTGGCGCGGTCCAGATAGGCCAGGCTGTAGGTGATAAAAACGATGGGCATGATGTACCACCAACGACGGGTGGCGAATTTCACGGTTTCCATAAGGTTGCTCCTGAGCTTGTTGTAGTTGTGGCAACAGGGTGTGGGTCACGCAACGGATCGGGTGGGTAATTCGGCGCGGGTGGGCAGGCCTTCCATATCGCCACGGCTTTGCACGGCGCGGCTGCCGATCCAGTTACCGCGCTGTACCGCCTCGGGGAAACTCAGGTTTTCCAGCAGGGCACTGATCATGCCCACGGCAAACCCATCGCCGGCGCCGACGGTGTCCACGACCTTGTCCACCTGTACGGCGGCGACGAAGCCTTGGTCCAGGTGGGTGCGGTAGTAGGCGCCGTCCGGGCCGAGCTTGATGGCCACGGCTTCGGCGCCCTGGTCCAGGTAGAACGCGGCGATGTCGGCCGGGTCGTCGAAACCGGTAAGCAGGCGGCCTTCGCTCAAGCCCGGCAACACCCAATCGGCCAGGCCGGCGAGGGCGTTGATCTGGCGGATCATCTGGGCTTGGCTGGCCCACAGCGACGGCCGCAGGTTCGGGTCGAATGACACGCTGCGCCCGGCCTTGCGCATCTGGGTCATCAACTCGACGGACAGTTCACCGGTGGCCTCGGACAACGCCGGCGGAATCCCGGTGGCGTGCAAATGACGGGCTTGCAGCAGCGCCGGGCTGATGGCGGCGATGGACAAATGGCTGGCAGCCGAGCCTTTGCGGAAATACTCCACCTGGGGATCGGCGCCGGCTTCTTCGCGGGACTTGAACTGAAAGCCGGTGGGGTGCAGCGGGTCGACGGCCACATTCCGGCAATCCAGGCCTTCCTTTTGCAGGGTGTCGACCACGTAGCGGCCGAGGGAGTCGTTGCCTACCCGGCTCAGCCAGGCCACGTTGAAGCCCAGGCGCGACAGGCCAATGGCGACATTGCTGTCGGCTCCGGCGATGCGTTTGTGAAACTGGCTGACCTGCGCTAAATCACCGGTCTGCTCGGCGACGAACATCGCCATGGTTTCACCGAACGACAGGATATCGATCTCAGACATGGGCATTCTCCTGGCGGGGTTGGCCGAGCAGGGCAAGGGTGGCGACCTGTTGGGCGGTGACATCAATCAGGTCATCGCCTTGCAGCGGAAATTCCACCGCCCGCGTAATGCCTTGAGTCATGTGCTTGAGCAGTTGTTCCCACAGGTGCAGGTCGGTGGCGCCAGGCGGCAGCGCTACCAACTTGCCGTCCGGGCGGCGGGCCACGGCCTTGCAGTGCAGGTAGTCCACATGTCGGCCCAACAGGCGGGCAGCGGTGAGGGCGGATTGGTCCTGCCATTGCCAGTTGCCGATGTCGAAGGTCATTTTCACCGGTAGGCCCAGGCGCTCGACCTCGGTGAAGAACCGCTGCATGGGCTCGATGCGCCCGCCGTGCAGAGTCTGGTCGTTTTCCACCAACAGATGGACCGGGTGGCGGTTGAGCAGGGCGTGCAGGCTTTCCAGATCGTTAGTGTCGGTGAAGTAACCGAGTGAGACTTTCAACCAGCGCGCGCCAAAAGCCTGGGCGCGGTCCAGAGTCGCGTTCAGTTCGGCGTTGGGTTGGGCGCGACCGGCGACCCACAGTTCCAGGGGCGATGAGAACACGGCTTCCAGCCCTTTTTCGGCAGCGGCCTGGGCGAGTTCGGCCGCGTTTTCGCCGGTCAGCAACTCTTCTCGCCACTCGATGCGTTGGGCACCGGCGGCGGCCAATAGCTGGACAAAACTCAACTGGCCTTGCTGGCGGACCAAGTCGGCGCCGTAGCTCGAAAGGCTGATGGAGACGGGGTATTTATGCATTGTTGTTTACCTCTGAAACCGGTTTCATTTTTGTGCAAAAAAATTATCGACGGTGGGTAGAACCGCGAACGATCAGTTGTGGCAGGAAGTCCAGGGTGCGCGTGGGTGCATCGTCACCGCGCAAGCGCTTGAGCAGGCAGTCGAACGCGCTGGCGCCAATTGCCTCGGTAGGCTGGGCGAGGGCGGTGATGCCGTTGCCCACCAACGGATACCAATCCAGGTCATCCAGGGCGATCAGGCCCACGTCTTCAAACAAGTTGCAGCCCAGCGTCTTGAGCGCATGAGTAGAGGCCAGCGCGGCGACGCCGTTGGCACAGAACACCGCCTTGGGGCCGGGCTTGGCGAGAAAATTCTTTAGGCCGGTTTCGAGGTTGCCATCCAACTCCAGCACCGCGCCGGTCAGCGCCGGGCGCCGGGCAATTTCGGCCTTGAAACTGCCCAAGCGTTCTACCCTTGAACTGGTGCCATCGGCGGCTTCGCTCACCAGCAACACCTCGCGATAACCCTGTTGTTCCAGATGCTCCACCGCCATGCGCACTGCTGCCGGGTTATCCAGCCCCACCAGGTCGCTGTGCAGCGGCTCGACCTTGCGGTCCACCAGCACCAGAGGCATTTCCCGTTGCAGTTCCAGCAGTTGGTCGAGGTGATGGCCGAGGGTATTCACGATCAGCCCTTCGATGTTGTACGAGCGCAGTGCAGCCAGGTGTTGGCGTTCCTGCTCGTCGTCGCGGTCGGTGTTGCACACCACCAGGCTGTAGCCGTGCTGGCGGCAGGCGGTTTCGACGCCGTGCATCACGGCAATGGAATAGGGGTTGCGGATATCGGCTACCAGCATGCCGATCAGACGGGTGCGGCCACGTTTCAGGCCACGGGCCATCTGGTTGGGGCGGTAGCCGAGCTGTTCGATGGCTTGCTCGATGCGCAAGGCAATGGCATCGGAGAGCAGGGCACGGTCGTCGCCGATAAAGCGCGACACGCTGGCCTTGGATACACCGGCGTGTTGGGCGACGTCGAGCATGGTGACGCGAGAGCGCTGGGCATCGGAAAAGGAAGTCACCGTAGAGCCTTTTTTATTAGTTTGGAGGTTGCCTTGAAACCGGTTTCAGGAAACACCAACACAACCCTTGCGTCAAGGGGGCGCTCGTCGGGAGGCTCCTGTGGAATCCGACGAAAGGGGTCGCCTACCTGTTACTTATGACAGTATCCAGAGGTTCGAAATGGGCGCTTAATTTGATCCAGCCATGGTTTTCTACCTGTCTGTCTGAGCATCAAGGAGCGCACGATGACGCTTTCGAAGACCACCCAAAAATCCTTCTGCGACCGTTCAGAAGGGCAGGTATCGTCACTTGAGGCCGCTGTAGTAGTGGATGCCATTGAGGGTGATCCAGTCGGATTGATTCCCACTGAGTTTTTGTACCACCCGATAAAAATTCAGTTGAAGAACATCTGGAGGTTCCCTGCCCAAGAGGGTGAGACGGACTATGTCCACTTCTTCATCCAACCTCACACGCCTGAGCCAGCCTATCCGCTGACACCGATTCCATTAGAAGGGCCACTCAGCCAGGAAGACGATTTCCCTGTGGAGCTGACCATAGGCGGAAACTGGCTGAAGATCAGCGGCTCCTATGACCTTACCTATTATGTTGACGGACCCGGCGGCATAGAACACTGCCCATATACCACGACCTTCACACTGGACTGGATACCGCCCGGTGGGACGGGGCCTTTGCAGCCTGCGACCTTCATAAACAACGAGATCATCGAGCACGGCGTCACTGAAGAGTATTTGAGCAAGTATGAGAACACGGGTCTGCGTATTCCCAGGTATATAGATGCCCAACCCTATGACGATATATTGATATTTCTATTATTGAACGAAGAGTCAAACCCCTTCGAGGCCAACTATACGTACACGCTCACGACTGTTCAGGATCCGTTGCTAGTCACCATGCCTTCTATTTTGTTTCGACAATTACCGAATGGCCCGCGGTTTATTCGTTATGGCCTGCGTGACCGGGCAGGTAACCAGCAAACCAATTATTCGGGGCCTACGCCCGTCTACATCAATTTGAAACCGTCTCCAAGTGGGCTTAAACCACCCCAGGTCCTTGCCTACGAATTTGACGGCCTGATTGATCGCGCGGATGCACGTGCGGGCGTCAATGTGAGGTTTGAAGCCTATTTCGATTGGGATCCGGCAGACGAGGTAGTGGTCAGTTGGGACAGTATTGTTCTGGCAAGAGAGGGGGTCGAGGGTTTTCCGAAAGTGGTGCCGGTGCCGTGGTCTACGTTGATCCAGAAGGGTTACCTGCAGACCCATCTACCGGTCCAATACTTCATTTATCGTGCAGGCGTTCCGACGGCCATTCCATCGCCCGTGCGGCATGTCGATGCCGACTTCCGGGTCTTTGGCGTGGATCATGATCAGGCACCTGATGAGTTGAATCGACACTTGGAGCGGGTCGAGATTCGCGGTGCGGTTTCCGATACGGCCAACCACTTGGATTTCAGTGATTCGGATCAACCTGTCACGGCGACCGTCGCGCTGCCCGACGGTCCGAGTGTCGGTAAGTGGTTGGACTTGTATTGGGGAGATAAAGAAGAGCCAGTGGCCTCCTATCATGTACAGCCCGGGGACGTAGCAGGGGCCTTGGTGACATTTACCCCTATTGCCTGGTCGGTGGTTGCTGAAACACCCAATAACCCGGCGTTCCCAGTGAGTTATCGAACCCGTAATGGTGTGAATGATCAACTGGCGCCCAGTCAACTGGTGAATATAAATATAGCCCCGCCAGTTAGATTTCCTCGGCCGGAATTTCCACATGCAAACAGTAACGCCTGGTTGAACTGTGACACCGACCCACCCATCTGGGACGGGGTTCGTGTTCACGTGCTCAAACATGCCGATATCAAGATAGGGGACGAAGTGCGGTTGAAATGGCAGGGTACGCTTGGCTTCGGCGGCAACCAGCCTATCCCGGAAACCACTGAGGTGTTTGTGGATTATTGGTCGGCCGCTCATGACGCTCAGGGTTATTACGAATGTGTCGTGCCTTATGTTCCTTATGTAAAACCCATGAAAGACGAGGCAGGCGCTTATGCTGAGTTCACGGTATGGCGTAATAAAAATCGCATAGGCAGCTCATCGATTCGTTATATAAAAATTGATCGGCGTAAATCACATAGTTTGCCACTGTTTTGTGGACCTGGTGGTGATGGTCCGGACTAAAAAGCGAAGTTTCCATTCGTGGCTGTGAAGGGTAATTAAAGATTAATTGATCGTTCTTCATCGTGCTTGATTTGAACTTGGTTATGTACGGGCTGGCGGCTGTTTCGGTTGCTGAGCGGCCGACAACATACCCGGGTCATTCTTGAGCGCCTTACTACTGGCAAGGAGAAACTGAGATGGCAATTAACCGTTCAAAAAAAGCAAGTGTGGCGGGCTGGGAAGACCCCAACCTGGCTGCGCCGATTTTTCCTCAGGCCCTCAATGGTACAAGCGGTTTAATCTGGCGGCCGCACTTGGACAGCGATGGCGGTTTGAGGGTTGACTGCCCCATCTGGGCGTTCCCGGATGACGGGGACGTACTGCAGATCGAATTCAGCGTGGTTGGGCAAGCCTTCTGGATACCGCTGGATCCCATTTTCTTTCCAGTTCAACCGTCGGGACCTTTCGTTCAGGTGACCATCAATATCGCACCCCTCGGCCATGGTGAGTTTGATCTCAGGTTTAAAGTAAAGCCCGGTTCGGGCAGTGATTATTTAGACTTCTCTGCCCAACAACGGATCAAGATTGATCTGTACGGTCCTTACAAAGCGCCCGGTAAGAGTGAAGCACCTGCAAGAGTTGTTTGGCCGGCTTCATTGCCTCTCGGTGTTGATATTACGCAAGAGACCTTGGACCTGAACCCCGGAGGGTTTGAGCTTGATATTCCTGGCTATGGGGATTATGAGGCGGGGGACACCGTGGCCCGGGTCTGGCTTACCGCCATCCAGCCGCCCGACGATGCGCCCTCTTTGGGCAGCAAACCCATGGAGGCTGGTGGAACAGTGTTCAACGTACCTATTTCAGCCATTGCTGCTATGGCTGATGGCATTTTATTTGCTTACTACCAATTCGTCGACGCTGCCGGCAATTACAGCGAGATTTCCAGAATCCCCACCGGGCGCAGGCTTAAGCGCAGTGCAAACCTGAACCTGGATCCTCTTGTAATCGTTGCACCACCCTCTGGTGGGATGGTGGATATCGAAGCATGGCAGGCCGGCGTGAAGGGGGCCATTCCACAATATGCATGGGAGCCGAGCGATCAATACAGGTTGCATTGGGGCGACCAGACCACCGCTCTGGCGCCTCTAAGCGGGGTTTTTCCGTTCGAATTCACGGTCCCTGGCCAACTGATTGTGGACGAGTACGCCGATCAGGAAGGCCCGGTTTCGGTGACGGCCAGTTATGACATCATCAGGACCGGCTCTACCAATTCTCCGACCGATGACACTCTGGTGAGTGTTGATTTAAGCGTTGTTGGGCCTCCGGGTCCGGTTCCGGGCGAGCCTAGCCCAGACCTGGACATCGTCACCATCACCGGCCCCGCGTCGGCCCCCACGACGAACTATCTGAACTCCGCCGACATCGATCACGTTGGCCCCATCCTGGCCACCTTCGATTTGTGGTCTGTCGACCCTGAGCCGGAAGAAGACGACGTCGTTACGCTGTATTGGGGGAGCAAGTTGAACCCGGCAGGCTCATACACCGTTGGGCCTGGCGATGGGCCTGGCACTGAGGTTGAAATCGAGGTAGATAAAACTGCGATTGCTGCGGGGGGCAATGGCGACGATATTCCGGTGTTCTATGGGGTGAGCCGCTCCGGGGCAAGCAATAGTAACTACTCGGATAGCACGTCCGTGAAAGTGGACGACGCCATTACTCATCAACTCGACCCGGCGGAGTTTCTCCATTTGGGACCCTGGAGCATGGATCCTAGAGGCAGGCTTATCTGTGATTCCTTGCGGCCGACAGATGCCGGTACGCCGTGGAGTGAGAAGTATGTTGAGGTGAGGATTCCGCCCAATTCTGAGTTTTTTGCGGATGGAAAACAAATCACCGTTGAGTTTGTTGCTTCCACGGGACTTCTAGGCGATATCCCTATCGAGGCTACACGCGGTACAGCTTCAGTTACGCTGGACGCGGAGATGGCGGCGAAAGGGTTTATCTTCCAACTCAAACCGTTCGATCCGCATCTCAAAGTGGTCGGTGCCGCCGCGCCGTGGAATACGCTCTGGTTCCAATACTCTCTGGACATCGCCGGAACACCGGCACGATCGATACCTGCGGTTGTTCCGATTCGTATGGTGACGTCCAATAACTATTGCGATGGAACGCCCGCGTAACCCAAGGCGTGCGACAAGCACCGAGACATGATGTGTCTCGGTGCTTTTTACTACGGTTGCACCACTCAGTTCTTCTGCGCTCTTCAGATTTATCCTACTTACGCCTACCTCCCCCAACTATAACCTCGCGGCCTCTACAGGTCTGGCTCCACTCCTTCGGAACGAGTCATGCCACTGATTCATGGCATTTAGTTAGAGCGAGTGTTACAGCATGTCCATCAAGTATTTTTTTAAACTTTCCCCCATAAGTGCGGCTGTCAAGGTGTCTTCACTGGGCCTGTTGCTGGGCGTATCGGTACAAAGCCAGGCAAGTCAGGAAGTCGTCGCCCCAGGTGAATCCAAAGTTATTGAGTCTGGAGAGGCAGTAAAAAACTGGGCGCTGCAGGCCGGCTCCAGCCTGACCGTCAACGGAGCAACTACCGGTGCCATCCTTAGCCTGGGTGCGCAATTGACCGTGAATAGTGGCAGCGCCATTGAACGTATTGTTGCCCAGGAAGGTTCCACTGTGAGCCTGGACGCCGCGACTGTTAAAGCCAGTGCTGCGGGCGCGTCAGCGATGGAGCTGACCAACGGCAGCGCGACCATTTCCGGCAGCCATCTGGAAAGTGCCCAATCTATCGGCCTGGTACTCAATCGTTATAGCTCGACGCCGGGTGGTTCTCGTGCAGACGTCAGTCACAGCACGATAAAGGGCGCACAAGCGGGTGCATCGGCGACTCAATTCAGTGAACTGTATTTGCAGGATTCCCTGGTACAAGGGACTGCCGTCGGCAGCACCGGCGTGTTGTTAATCGGCGGTTCTGCGTTTGCCCAGAATAGTGTGCTGTTGGGTGAGCAAAATGGTGTTCGTTTTACCCGTGTGGCCGGAACCACTCAAGATGGCTCACTGGTCCTGGATCAGACGACAGTCGAAGGTCAAACCGGCGCGGCAATTCTGGTCGCCGGCTTGCCGGGTCGGGTGCCGACGGCAACCATCGAGGTGAACAACGGCTCTCAATTGATCGGCGGCAACGGCAACCTGCTGGAAGTGACCGGTGGTGCGACGGCCAATATGAACGTCAATAACAGCCACTTGAATGGCAATGTCATCGTTGAAGCTGGCAGCAATGCCAACTTGAATTTGCACAACAACGCATCGTTGACGGGCGCTTTGTTGAACGTCAGCACGTTGAGCATTGCTGATGGGTCGTTCTGGAACCTGACCGGTGACAGCTTGGTGGGGGACCTGGATCTCGCTGGCGGTACGGTGAAATTCGGTGAGACCGATGCGTTTTACCAATTGAACCTGGACACCCTCAGTGGTAACGGCACGTTCGTGATGGGCGCCGACTTTGCGGTCGGCTCGAACGATTTCCTGAATATCACCGGGGAAGCTACCGGCCAACACAGTTTGTTAGTGGCCAGCAGCGGTTTGGAACCTGTTTCCCCCGGTGACGTGCACATCGTGCATACCGGTGGCGGCGACGCGGAGTTCTCTCTGGCGGGAGGCGCCGTGGATATCGGTGCCTGGTCTTATGGCCTTAAGCAGGATGGCAACGACTGGTTTCTCGACCCCAGCGCACGCACTATCAGCCCGGGCACGCGTTCGGTACTGGCGCTGCTCAATACCGCGCCTACCGTGTGGTACGGCGAGATGACCTCGTTGCGCAGTCGCATGGGCGAATTGCGGCACAATGATGCCCAGGCCGGCGGTTGGATTCGTAGTTATGGCAATAAATACACAGTCTCTGATGCCAACGGTACGGGTTTCAAACAGACTCAGCGCGGGTTCTCCCTCGGTGCAGATACACCGCTGAGCGAAGACAGCAATTGGCTGGTCGGTGTCATGGCGGGGCACAGCACCTCGGACCTGGACTTGAGCCGTGGCACCTCCGGAACAGTGAAAAGCTACTACGCCGGTCTCTATGCGACGTGGATGGATGCGGACAGCGGTTACTACTTCGACGGTGTGGTCAAAGCCAACCGCTTCGAGAACGAATCCAAGGTCGGCATGAGCGATGGTGCCCAGGCTAAAGGTAAGTACGGAACCAACGGTATTGGTGCGTCGGCGGAAGTGGGGCGCCACATCAAACTGGATGACGCGTTCTTCATTGAGCCCTTTGCTCAGGCCTCTACGGTGGTGGTCAAGGGCAAGAAGTATGATCTGGACAACGGCCTCCAGGCAAAAGGTGAAAATACTCACTCTGTGCTGGGTAAATTGGGTGTGACGGTAGGCCGCGATTTCATCATGAATGACGGCAGTGTGGTTCAGCCATATCTTCGCGCTGCAGTGGCCCACGAGTTTGCCAGCGATAACAAAGCGCGGGTGAACGGCCAAGTCTTCAAGAATGATCTGTCGGGCTCGCGTGCCGAGTTTGGCGCGGGTGTGGCGGTGTCGCTCTCGCAGAACCTGCAGTTGCATGGCGACTTTGAACACAGCCAAGGCAAGCATGTAGATCAACCGTGGGGCGTAAACGTGGGGTTGCGCTATAGCTGGTAAAAGCCTGTGCGGTAATCCAAAAAGGAAGCTTCGGCTTCCTTTTTGGGTGTCTGGGCGGTGGCTTTTGGTTATCGCTCAGGGCTCAACGCACCCTGAACAACGCAGTGATGGTCGAGACAGGATTTCCATCATCGTGTGTGAGGATGTTTAGCAATCCGCCTTCAACGTGATCATTGGCTGGGTCTATGGTGGTCAAGTCAATGAGGCCTGTATCACCGCGTATAAAGATGGGATCCAACAAGTCATCTGTTGTATAGGTCAGCCTAATCTGATGACGTTCGTCTTCCAGTTTGTAAACGCCTTCCGTTAAAGCCGTCGGAAACGAAAGCTGGATTTTATGACGGACACCCGGAACGACGACTTGAGTGCCGGAAACAGTCCATCGGTCCGCTGTCTTGGAGATGGAAAACATAGTGGCAGTAAAGTCCTTCCCGTCGATTGTTCCTTTGAAATGATTAAGCTCTTGGGATGATTTTGGGGTGAGTATTTCTTGAACGGCTGTCATGGCGACATCTCCTCTACATAGTGATCGCGACTCCGGTTCACGTCCTGGATGGAGGCGCAGTGGTTGCGGATAGGCTCAAGCTTTGCGTCTCAACGAGACATCATCGAAAAATTCTGCGCCATCAATGCCAATAAGAATGATGGTTAGCGCGGTAGCGCTGGCGGGCATCGCCAGTTCCTCTGGATAGGTGGTCCAGCTCGACGCATCTACGCGAATTTCCGCAAACGTGCCGGATGGCTCAACTTCGAATCGGCAGAACCCATGCCCGCCAAAATCACTGCGCGAGCGAAAGGAAAATTCGTAGGTGTTTCCTCCGGTGACAGGGACGGTTTGCCGGGCGCGGCCGCCCAGGGTGCACTGAAAGGTACTACCGTCAAAATGAGTGCCGGAGCCGATCGGGGAGCCTTCGGTACTCCAGTGATCCATGTTGTTGGAGAAATCCCCGTTAAGCACCAACTCAGGTCGGGGCGGGATGCCCGTATCCAGGGTCAGTTGCATCTCGTCGACGCACACTTCTCCGCTGGTGCCGGTGATAGCCACGGTGAGGAGGGTTGTCGCCGGTGGAGTGGTGAAGCTGATTTGCTGCCATCTCCAAACATGGAAGTCGTTGAGCTCAACTTCCAAGTCGGCACCGGGCACGTTGGAACGGATAGAAAGCGTGCCGTTACCTTTAAACAGGACCTGGCTCCAGAACTCGAGCAGATAGGTTGTTTCGGCACTGGCGTCAATGACTTGGGAAGCCTGGCCGGTGAGTACGCGGCAATACTGGCGTGAGTAGTCCACGCTGTCTTGCGTGGTCCAGTCGGCGCCAAATTTGCTGAAGTTGCCGTTGCGCAGCAAATTGTTGATCAACGTACTCTGTCCAGGCATCTCGCCAGCTCCGATGAATCCCTATGGGTGAAGCTATTGCGCGCTATAAGAGCAGGGTTGGCAACTGTCAGAACTAACAGGTTCGCTCTGCCATTCGTCGGTTCTAGCCCTGTGTCCACACACTCATCCAGGCCGACATCAGCAATAAGATCGCCATCAACCGATTGAACCGTTGCATGGCCCTGGCCGAGCCCAGCAGCCGGGTCGATCCGGCGCCCAGCATCGCCCACATGCCAAGACACGGCAGGGACACCACAAAAAACATCAGGGACAGGGTCAGCACATGCGCCTGACGCCCATCTCCTTGCCCCGTAAACACACTGACCACCGCCAACGCCATCATCCAGGTCTTGGGGTTGACCAGTTGCAGGCTGGCGGCGCCGAGCAGGCCCAGGCGCTTGTGGGATGCATCGCGCTCAACGGCCTGGGCGGGCGCACTGAAAATCTGCCAGGCGAGGTAGCTAAGCCATGCGACGCCGACCCACTGCAGGGTGGCTTGTACCTTGGGCAGATGAATCAGCGACTCACCGAACCCCGAACCCACTATCAGCACAATGCCCGCTGCACCGGCACAAGCCCCGAGGATGATCGGCAATGCCGCCCGCAGGCCATAGCGGGCACTGTTGCTCAGCACCAGGATGTTGGTGGGGCCGGGCGTAATGGAGGCGACGAAGGCAAATAACGCGAAGGGCAGTAAGGTAGACAGCATGGGACGGGACTCCAGTGAACAGATCAGTGGTGTCCATCCTTGCAAGCCCGTGACTTAGCTGTCTGGAACGTTTGAGCAGCGCTTGCGGTACGCCGCCGGTGTCAGGCCATAGGCGCGCACGAACCAGCGGCCCAAGTGACTTTGATCGGCGAAGCCCAAGGCAATCGCCACATCGGCCGGTTGCGCGCCCTTGCCCAGCAAGTGGCGCGCGCGGGCCAGGCGCAGTTGCACCAGGTAGGCATGGGGCGGCAGGCCGAAAGCGCTTTTGAAGGCGCGACTCAGACGAAAGCGGTCGACGCCGCAGGCCAGGGCCAGTTCGTCCATGCCCACGTCCTGATGCAGGTGGTCATGCAGGTATTCCCGCGCCTTGTGGGCCACCCGCGGCAGGCGCGGATCTTCGCGGTAGCGGGTGCGCCAGTAGAGTTGGTCGGTGAGGCATTCCAGCAAGTGGTCCATTGCCCGTTGCCGCACGATGCGCAGTTCACCGCTGTGCAGTGTCTGGAAGGCTTGGCTGGTGGACAGCGCCAGGCGTGGATCGTTGGCCAGGGTGCTGGCGAAGCCCAATTGACTGTTGACCGGCGCTTCTTCAAATACCGCACTCACTTCCCGCGCCAGCCACTGTGGGTCGAGGTACAGCATGTGGTAGGTGAAGCCGTCAGCCGTGGGCGCGTCGCCGTCATGCACTTCGCCAGGCTCCACCAAAAAAACCTGGCCGGGCACGCTGTTGTGGCGGGCACGGCGGCAGTTGAATTGCTGCACGCCTTGTTCGGTGACGCCGATCAGGTAGCTGTCATGCCAATGGGGGTCATAGGCATGGCCTTCAAAGTGCGCGCGCAGGGTCTCGATGCCAGTGTCGGCGTCCTGAGACAGGTCGATCCAATTGTGCGCGGCCATACATCACCGTTGAGGAATAAGTGAGGCTATTGGCGCCCATCCGCTAAAGAGCGTCTAGAAGGTTTGTGCAAGGCTAGCCGAACAGGCCGGCGGCGATATTGATCGAGAACCCCAGTATCGCGGTGTTGAACAGAAAGCCGATCAACGACTGCGCCAGTACAACCTTGCGCAGGCCACGGGTGGCGACGCCCACATCCGAGGTCTGCACGGCCACGCCGATGGTGAAGGAGAAGTACAGGAAGTCCCAGTAGTTGGGCGTGAGCAACCCTTCGGCGAAACGCAGCGCCGGTTCCTTGCCTGTCCAGGTGTAATAGAGCCGGGCGTAATGCACGCTGAAAATCACCCCGATCAGCAGCCATGAGCCGATGACCGTCAGCCCGGTGAAACCGTAGTGCAACAGGCGTTGCCCGGTGGCCAACTCCTTGCTGCCCACCAATTCGAAAGTAATGGTCGCCAGGCTCGCGATGGCGGCGATGCACACCATGAACAGCACCAGCCCGGCGTTTTCGTCCTCGACTTCGGCGATGCGTTTGACGTCTTCGGCCTTGGCGCGGCTGGTCAGCCACAGCATCAGCACCAGGTAGGTCCAGACCCCAGCGTTCCAGCCGATCAGGATTTTGCTGATGAGTGTTTCGGCGGGCATCAGGATGCCTGCGGCAAGACCCAGTACGGCGGCGGCGGAGAGGCGAGGGTGGGTACGGGCGAGGAAGGGCATGGTGGCTCACAGATGGTTACCTGTGAGCACCTTAGCGCATTTTTTGTAGCGAGCGGGTGGCTCGCTACAACCCGCCGGCTGTTCGCATCAGCGCTTTTTGCGCACCAGCGTCATCACCACCACAAAGAACACCGGCACAAACACCACCGCCAACGTCGCGGTAATCATCCCGCCAATCACGCCCGTACCAATCGCCTGCTGGCTTGCCGAACTGGCCCCGGTGGCAATCGCCAATGGCACCACGCCGAGAATAAACGCCAGCGAGGTCATGATGATCGGCCGCAGGCGCAAGCGCGCAGCCTTCAACGTGGCTTCGATCAGGTCTTCACCCTGGTCATACAGGTCCTTGGCGAACTCGATGATCAGGATCGCGTTCTTCGCCGACAGGCCGATGATGGTGATCAAGCCGACCTTGAAAAACACATCGTTGGGCATACCGCGCAAGGTTACCGCCAGCACTGCGCCGAGCACGCCCAGTGGCACCACCAGCAACACCGAGGTCGGGATCGACCAGCTTTCATACAGCGCGGCCAGGCACAGGAACACGATCAGCAGCGACAGGCCCAGCAGGATCGGTGCCTGTGCGCCGGACAAGCGTTCCTGCAACGACAGCCCGGTCCATTCCTGACCCAGGCCCGCTGGCAGTTGGCTGACCAGGCGCTGGATTTCCTCCATCGCCTCGCCGGTGCTGTGCCCGGGGGCTGCCTCGCCGGAAATGGCGATGGCAGGGTAGCCGTTATACCGCGTCAGTTGCGCCGGGCCCTGGGTCCATTTGGCTTCGACAAATGCTGACAGCGGCACCATTTTTCCGGCGTTATTACGCACGTTGATTTTCATCAGGTCCGCCACCTGGCTGCGCTGGTCGCCTTCGGCCTGCACCACCACGCGCTGCATGCGGCCCTGGTTGGGGAAGTCGTTGACGTAGGCCGAGCCAATCGCCGACGACAGCACATTACCCACATCCGCAAACGACACGCCCAAGGCGTTGGCTTGCTTACGGTCCACTTCCAACTGCACTTGCGGTGCTTCGGCCAGGGCGCTTTCGCGCACGTTGGCCAGGATTGGGCTTTTCTCGGCTGCCGCCAGCAACTCGCTGCGCGCTGCCATCAACGCTGCATGGCCGACGCCACCGCGGTCCTGCAGGCGGAACTCGAAACCGCTGGACGTGCCCAGGCCGTCCACTGGTGGTGGCAGCACTGAGTACGCAATCGCGTCTTTCAATTCGCTGAACGCCATATTGGCCCGCTCAGCAATCGATGCGGCCGAATCCTCGCTGCTGCGCTCGGACCAATCCTTCAAGGTGGTAAACGCCAACGCGGCGTTCTGCCCCGAACCGGAGAAGCTGAAGCCCATGATCATGGTGGTGTCACCCACCCCAGGCTCCTCGGCGTTGTGCGCTTCGATCTGCTCGGCGACCTGCACCGTGCGGTTTTTGCTCGCGCCCGGCGGCAGCTGAATATCGGTGATGGTATAGCCCTGGTCTTCCACCGGCAGGAACGAGGCGGGCAGGCGCATGAACATCAGGCCCAGGCCCACCAGCAGTACCAGGTAGATCAGCAGGTAGCGGCCGCTGCGCTTGAGGGCATAGGCCACCCAGCCTTCATAGCGGTCGGTGAGTTGCTCGAAGCGTTTGTTGAACCAGCCGAAGAAACCGCCCTTGGCATGGTGCTCGCCCTTGGCAATCGGCTTGAGCAGGGTGGCGCACAAGGCCGGGGTCAAGGTCAGGGCGAGGAATGCCGAGAACAGGATCGAAGTGGCCATCGACAGCGAGAACTGCTGGTAAATCACCCCCACTGAGCCCGCCATGAACGCCATCGGCAGGAACACCGCCACCAGCACCAGGGTAATGCCGACGATGGCGCCGGTGATTTGGCCCATGGCTTTCTTCGTCGCGTCCTTGGGCGAGAGGCCCTCGGTGACCATGATCCGTTCGACGTTCTCCACCACCACAATCGCATCGTCCACCAAAATGCCGATGGCCAGCACCATGCCGAACATGGTCAGCACGTTGATCGAGAAACCCAGCAACAGCATCGTGGCAAAGGTGCCCATCAGCGCAATCGGCACCACCAGGGTGGGGATCAGCGTGTAGCGCACGTTCTGCAGGAACAGGAACATCACCGCAAACACCAGCGCCATGGCCTCCAGCAAGGTGTAGACCACCTTGGTGATCGAGACTTTGACGAAGGGCGAGGTGTCGTACGGAATCTTGTATTCCACATTGGCCGGGAAGTAGCGTGACAGCTCATCCATCTTCGCCCGCACCAGGGTCGCGGTGTTCAGCGCGTTGGCACCGGGCGCCAGTTGCACGCTGACGGCGGTGGATGGCTTGCCGTTCAGGCGCGTGGAGAACTGGTATTCCTGGCTGCCGATTTCTACCCGCGCCACGTCGCCGACGCGAACGGTGGAACCGTCCGGATTGGCCTTGAGCACGATGTCCGCGAACTCCGCCGGGGTGGAAAGCTGGCCCTTGACCAGGATAGCCGCCGTAATTTCCTGGGTCTTGGTGCCCGGCAAATCACCAATACTGCCAGCGGAAACCTGGGCGTTCTGCGCGCTGATCGCGGCGTTGACGTCGGCCGGGGTCAGGTTGAAACCGATCAGCTTCTGCGGGTCGATCCAGATGCGCATGGCCCGTTCGGCGCCGTACAACTGCGCCTTGCCCACGCCGTCCAGGCGCTTGAGTTCGTTCATTACGTTGCGCGCGAGGTAATCGCTGAGCGCTACGTCATCGAGCTTGCCGTCACTGGAGGTCAAGGTCACCAGCAGCAGGAAACCCGCGGAGACTTTTTCTACCTGCAAGCCTTGCTGGGTCACCGCCTGGGGCAGGCGTGGCTCCACGGCCTTGAGCCTGTTCTGCACATCGACCTGGGCCATTTCCGGGTCTGTGCCGGGTTGGAAGGTGGCGGTGATGGTGGCCGAACCCAGGCTGCTCTGGGATTCGAAGTACAGCAAGTGATCGGCGCCGTTAAGCTCCTGCTCGATCAGGCTGACCACGCTTTCATCCAGGGTCTGGGCCGAGGCGCCGGGGTACACCGCGTAGATCTCGACTTTCGGCGGCGCCACGTTGGGGTACTGGGCCACCGGCAACTGCGGGATGGCGAGTAAACCGGCCAAAAGGATAAACAGGGCAACCACCCAGGCGAAGATCGGGCGGTCAATAAAGAACTGCGGCATGGTCGAATAATCCTTATTGGCCGGAAGCCTGAGCGAGTGGCGTCGGGCTGTCGTCTACCTGGACTTTTTCACCGGGGCGCGCGTGTTGCAGGCCTTCGACGACGATGCGATCACCGGGCTTGAGGCCGCTGCTGACGATCCAGCGATCGTTGATCACCGCACCCAATTGCACCGGTTGCTGGCTGACGGTCTGCTCGGCATCCACCAGCAGCACCATCGGGATACCAGCACTGTCACGGCTGATAGCGCGTTGCGGCACGCTGATGCCTTGTTTGTCGACCGCTTGCTCCAGGCGCACCCGCACGAAGCTGCCGGGCAACAGGTCGAGGTCCGGGTTGGGGAACTCGCTGCGCAGAATGATCTGCCCGGTGCCGGGGTCGACGCTGATGTCGGCGAAGAGCAATTTGCCCGGCAGCGGATACAGGCTGCCGTCGTCCTGGATCAGCGTGGCCTTGGCCTGGTCCTGACCGACCTGCTTCAAGCTGCCGGCGCGAAAGGCGCGGCGCAGGTCGTTCAGTTCGCGGGTGGATTGAGTGAGGTCAGCGTGAATCGGGTCCAGTTGCTGGATGATCGCCAGGGGCGTGGCCTCGTTCTGGCCGACCAGTGCGCCTTCGGTCACCAGCGCCCGGCCAATACGCCCGGAAATTGGGGCCGTCACAGTGGCATATCCCAGGTTCAACTTGGCGCGTTCGACGGCGGCTTTATTGGCGGCGACTTCGGCGTTGGTCTGGCGCAGGTTGGCGCGGGCGTTGTCGTAGTCCTGGCCGCTGATGGCGTTGCCTTCCACCAATTGGCTGTAGCGCTGCTCTTGCAGGCGTGCCTGGAACGCGTTGGCTTGGGCCTTGCTCAGGTTGGCCTGGGCGCTGTCGAGATCGGCCTTGAACGGGGCCGGGTCGATGCGAAACAGTACGTCGCCCTGTTTGACGTCGTGGCCTTCCTTGAATACCCGCTGCATCACCACGCCGGCCACCCGGGCGCGTACTTCGGCAACACGCGGCGCGGCGATGCGTCCGCTCAGCTCGCTGGTGATGGACAGAGGCTTGGCCTCAAGGGTTTCGATGCGCACTTTGGCCAGGGGCATTTCCGGCGCTTCGGCGGCTGATTTGTCACAAGCACTCAGGGCTAGCGTCAGGGCCAACAGGCAAAACGGCGCAAACAGATTCTTCGACATGCTCTTATCCCAATAGTGACTGGCGCATCCTAAGTTCACCTGCGCCGCGGTGCTGTGAAGCTGTGTAGGTGGTCTGTGAAGAAATGTAAGGTGCGGCGCGCGGGGCGCCGAGGGCGTATATCCTTGCACAACCTTGCAAAAACTGACGATCCAATGTGGGAGGGGGCTTGCCCCCGGTAGCGGTGAATCAGTCAACGACTCTGCATCTGAAGCACCGCCAACGGAGGCAAGCCTCCTCCCACATTGGATTTGTGTACGACCTATCACTGTATTTTTTGGAAACACCTTCATGCCCAACATCCTCCTGGTGGAAGACGACGCCGCACTCTCGGAGCTGATTGCCAGCTACCTGGAGCGCAATGGCTATCACGTCAGTGTGCTCAGCCGTGGCGACCACGTACGGGAACGCGCACGCCTCAATCCGCCGGACTTGGTGATCCTCGACCTCATGCTGCCGGGGCTCGACGGCCTGCAAGTGTGCCGCCTGCTGCGCGCCGATTCGGCAGGGCTGCCGATCCTGATGCTCACCGCTCGCGACGACAGCCACGACCAGGTGTTGGGTCTGGAAATGGGCGCCGACGACTATGTGACCAAACCCTGCGAGCCGCGCGTGCTATTGGCCCGCGTGCGCACCTTGCTGCGGCGCAGCAGTTTGTCGGAGCCCCAGGTGGCCAACGATCAGATCCACATGGGCAACCTGTGCATCGACCTGTCGGAGCGCACCGTGGTGTGGCGTGAGCAGCCGGTGGAGCTGTCCAGCGGCGAATACAACCTGCTGGTGGTGTTGGCGCGGCATGCCGGTGAAGTGCTCAGCCGCGATCAGATCCTGCAACGCCTGCGCGGGATCGAGTTCAACGGCACCGACCGCTCGGTAGACGTGGCCATCTCCAAGCTGCGCCGCAAGTTCGACGACCATGCCGGCGAGGCGCGCAAGATCAAGACCGTGTGGGGCAAGGGCTACCTGTTTAGCCGTTCCGAGTGGGAATGCTGAGCCATGTTTCGTGTACTGCTGCGCCTCTACCTGATCACCATCGTCACCTACAGTGCGGCGATTTACCTGATTCCCAAACTGGTCATTCAGCTGTTCGAACACCGTTATCTGGATTACAACATTGAGCAGTCCCGTGGCCAGCAAACCCTCATCGTCAAGCAATACCTGCGGGCGCCGGTGGAGCGTTGGTCCCAGGTCACCGAGCAACTGGGCCGCGACTTTGCGCCGCTCAAAGTGCAACTGCTGCTGCGTCAGGACGCTAGCTATACCCCGCAAGAAGCCAAGCTGCTGGAGCAGGGCAAGCCGGTGATTCGCCTGGGAGAATGGGGTTGGATGGAAGAGATCAGCTCGCCGCTCAACCAGCAGTTCGTGGTCAAGCTGACCATTCCGCCAGACCCGCTGGACATGAACCTGCTGTACTGGTCGATGAATGTGCTGATCGGCGCGGCGTTGCTTGCCTGCCTGCTGTTCTGGCTGCGCCCGCACTGGCGTGATCTGGAACGCCTGAAAAGCACCGCCGCTCAACTCGGCAAGGGCAACCTGGCCGAGCGCACCCGTATTCCGCCCAGCTCCAACATCGGCAGCCTGGCGGCAGTGTTCGACACCATGGCCGACGACATCGAACACCTGCTCAACCAACAGCGAGACCTGCTCAACGCCGTCTCCCATGAACTGCGCACGCCGTTGACGCGCCTGGATTTCGGCCTGGCCCTGGCGCTGTCCGAAGACTTGCCCGAGGCCAGTCGCGAACGTCTGCACGGCCTGGTGGCGCATATTCGTGAGCTGGATGAATTGGTGCTGGAGTTGCTTTCCTACAGCCGCCTGCAAAACCCGGCGCAATTGCCGGAGCGGGTCGAGGTGGTGCTCGATGAGTTTATCGACAGCGTGTTGGGCAGCGTCGACGACGAGCTGGAAAACCCCGAGATCGTCATCGATGTCGTGCTTGATTGCGCTGTAGAACGCTTCAGCCTCGACCCGCGCCTCACCGCCCGTGCCTTGCAGAACCTGCTGCGCAACGCCACGCGTTACTGCGACAAGCGCATCCAGGTGGGGGTCAAGGTGTGTCCCAAGGGCTGTGAAATCTGGGTGGATGACGATGGCATCGGCATCCCGCTGGACCAGCGTGAACGTATCTTCGAACCGTTCTATCGCCTCGACCGCAGCCGCGACCGCAGCACCGGCGGCTTCGGCCTGGGTCTTGCGATCAGCCGCCGCGCCCTGGAAGCCCAGGGCGGGACGTTGACCGCCCAGGCGTCGCCGTTGGGTGGTGCGCGGTTTCGCGTGTGGCTGCCCAGCCTCGGTTGATCAGAGCACCTTGACCGCGCGGCCGATGGCCTGGATCGGCCCGGTGGGTTTGCCGGTCGGCGAGCCGCTCGGGTCTTCCAGGGTCAGTTCGAACAATTGGTTAGGCGACAGCGGCGGCAGCCTGTCCAGCGGCAGCGACAGGGTTTGCCCCGGCTTGACCAGCCCCAGGGACACGGGAGCTTGCCAGCCATCACCCTTGGTCCAGAACTGCAGCGCCTTGTCCGCTGGGACTTCCATCACGCCCAACGGGATCAACTGAATCTGCTGATTGTTGCTGGCCTGGATCACCCAGCCCGGCGCCTGGCTTTGGGGGGCCACCAGCACCACCACAAAGGCGGGGTCCGCGATGGGCGGGCGGGTCAGTAATAACGTCGCCAGCACCACGCTTGCCGCCAGCCCGGCACCGGCCAGGCCGCGCCACAAGGCCAGCAGGTTCCACCACGGTACGTGGGCGTCCGGGTTTGCGGTGTTACGTTCGATGCGCCGCCATAACTGCGCCGAGGGCAACACCGGCTCGGCCAACGCGGTCAGGGGCAGCAGTCGCTGCTCCCAGGCATCCACCGCCGCGCGTAACTCGGCATCGTGGGGCAGGCGTTGTTCCACGTCGGCCCGTTGCTCGGCGGGCAGGGTGCCCAGCACGTATTCGCTGGCCAGTTCGTCCAAGGGGTTGTTCATGCCATGCACTCCCGCAGCGCGGCGAGGCTACGTTTGATCCAGGCTTTGACGGTCCCCAGGGGGGTGTCCAACCTCGAAGCGATTTCGCTATGGGAATAGCCGTCGACATACGCATGCAGGATGCACGTGCGGCGGGCCGGATCGAGCTGCTCCAGGCAGGTGTGGATCTGCCCGGAACGCGCGGAAAACTCAAAGGTGTCGGCGGGCGCGGTGACGTGCTCGTGTTCGTCGTCCAGCGGCACCTCACGGTACTGGTTGCGCACCACGTTGAGCGCCAAGTGTCGGGTCACGCTGAACACCCAACCCCGCGCCGAACCACGGCTGGGGTCGAAACTGCCGGCGCCGCGCCAGATCTTGATAAACGCGTCATGCACGATATCTTCGGCCAGCGCCCGGTCACGCACGATACGCAGGGCTACGCCGAGCAAGTGGCTGCTGTCCTGCTCATACAGTCGGCGCAAGGCGCGTTGGTCGCCACGGGCACAGGCCAGCAGACAGGCTTCGTAATCAAACACGCACATCCCTCAAATGGCTGACCCCCTGTGGCGAGCATGCTCGCCACAGGCAGCGTAGCGCAGTTTGTTCAGTTGGCCGCCCAGAAGATGTAGTCGGCCTGGTACTTCACCACTTCCTGTTTGCCCTTGTTGGCGACCGTGCATTCAGTGCTCGGCGCTACACCGCCTTTAAGGGCGACCCGTTGGATGTAACTCACGCCACTCATCGCGCCCTTGCCTTCGGCCGGGTTGGCCTTGACCAGTTGATATGGCAAGTTGCCCGGGCTCGATGGCGCCACGGCCAGCTGGGTGCCGGTGATTTTCGAACCGTCCTTGGCTTGCCAAGTGGCAGGTGGGCCGAAGTAGGTGCCGACCTGCTTGCCGCTGCGATCATTGAGCACCGCCTTGGGGCCGACGAAAGTCCATTCGGTCTGGCCAGCGGCGTTGGCTTTGTCGCGGCACTCGTAGGTGATTTCGCCGACACCGGTGGTTTCCATCGCTACCTTGTGGCCGTCCGGCACTTTAATGCTGTCCGGCAAACCGGCCTGGGCAAAGGCGGCGGGGCTGGCAACGAGCAAACCGGTGAGGCAGAGCAGGGCTTTAGCGTTCATGGGTGTTTCTCCATTAGATGAAACAGCAGGGTTGCTGCAAGGACTACCCATGGGCACGCCAACTGGATGCAGTGATCGGCAAAAAAAATTGCATTAAGCGAAAAAGATCTAAAGTCAGATCATATTGGTATAAGTCGTTATAAGAAAAATCGCTATCCTGCCGCCAGAAATTTATAAGGCCGCGGGTAGCTGTAATGGATGTGGGTAACTTTGGTTTCGTAATTGCCGGCCTGATCGTAGGTTTTATCGTGGGCATGACCGGTGTCGGCGGGGGCTCGTTGATGACCCCGATCCTGTTGTGGTTCGGCATCAACCCGGCCACGGCTGTGGGCACTGACCTGTTGTACGCGGCCATCACCAAGTCCGGTGGCGTGCTGGTACACAGCAAGAACAAGAACATCGATTGGACCATCACCGGCTGGTTGACCCTGGGCAGTGTGCCTGCGGTGCTGCTGACCCTGTGGTTTCTCGCCACCTTGCATACCGATCCTACGGCGATGAACGCGGTCATCAAGCAAGCCCTCGGCGTCGTGTTGCTGTTGACGGCCCTGGCGATCCTGTTCAAGCAACGCCTGCTGGCCTTCGCCCAGCGTCACGCGGGCGACAGCTACCACATGAACCCGCGCAACCTGAACGGCTTGACCGTTGTCACCGGCGCCATCCTCGGCACCATGGTCGCCCTGACTTCAATCGGCGCCGGCGCCCTGGGCACTGTGGCGCTGTTTATCCTGTATCCATTCCTGGCCACGCGCCGCCTGGTGGGCACCGAGATCGCCCACGCGGTTCCCCTGACCCTCGTGGCCGGACTGGGCCATGCTGGCATGGGCAATATGGACTGGCACCTGCTGGGCTTTCTGCTGATGGGTTCGTTGCCGGGCATTTACTTCGGCAGCCACATGACCGGCAAGATCCCGGACGGCGTGCTTCGCCCGTGCCTGGCGATCATGTTAATGGCGGTTGGTTACAAACTGGCCTTCTGAGGCGTGCGCAGTATCCAATGTGGGAGGGGGCTTGCCCCCGATAGCGGTGGGTCAGTTTTTGAATACAGTGACTGACCCACTGCCATCGGGGGCAAGCCCCCTCCCACAGTTTTGACCCCGCTCAGCCTCAGGCTTTCGCCGGGCCATTGCCGATCTGCCACACAAACGGCGGCTCGGTGCCATTGATCACCCAGTCCCCCACGATCCGCGCCTTGTAGATCACCGGGTTGTGGGACGACACAGTCCGCGCATTGCGCCAATGCCGATCAAGGGCTTTCCCCTGGCGCACGTCCGACGCCCCCAGTGCGTTGAACAACTCGCTGGTAGCCCGCTGGATCAACTCCGACACCACCACCTGCGCCGTGGCCGATTCAATTTCGGCGGCGACGTTGGCTTCGCGCTCCACGACGTCATCCCCGCCAAACCGCGCCACGTAAGCCCGTTGCGCTGGCAATGTCGCCCTTAACGCGCTGGCCTCAGCGGCATACACCAGTGCTGCGACTTCGCCCACCACCTGTTGAATCTGTGCATCCTGGCTCACATGCTGGGCATTGCCGTGGCTGTAGATGCGCTTGCGGCTGCGCACCTGGTGGGCCACATCGCGCAACGCCGCACGGCCGATACCGGCGAGGCTGGCCAGCAGGACAAGTTGGTAGAACGCGGTCTGGTATTTGAAACGGGTGGCAAAGTCGATGACGTTATCCGCCTCGACTTCAGCATCGGTAAAGCGCGAGGTGCCGCTGCCGGTGGTGCGCTGGCCAAAGCCGTCCCAATCGTCGCTGTGCACCACGCCAGGCTGGCGTGCACGGGTCGCAGCGATCACATCGCCGCCGGTGTCGCTGCGTTGGGCGTACACATCGATCCAGTCAGAGAAAATGCTGCCGGTGCTGTAGAACTTTTCACCGTTGAGCTTCCACTTATCGCCGTCGGGACTGACCTGGGTGACCACATCACCGATGGCCACGTTGCCGATTTCAGTCCAGGCGCAGCCGACGATATCGCCGTCGACAAACCGCTTGAACCACAGGTCCCGGCCGGCACTCGGCGGCGCGTTCAGGCGGTCCTCGGCAAAGGCGAAATGCCCGCGCAGGGCCTGGGGTACGTTGGAGTCGGCTTCGGCCAGTTCGATCAGCAGTTCGAACAGTTGCGGCAGCGAAGCACCGCCACCGCCATATTCCACCGGTACGCGCACCGCGCCGAAACCGGCCTCCTTGAGCCATTGGATCGGCTCATGGGGCAGGGTACGGCTGAGTTCGCGCTGCACCGCACCGTCGGCGATGCGCTGGAAGATCGGCCGGAAGCGCGCGGCCAAGGTGGGGTAATCGACGCCGATGGACAGCGGGTTAATGACGTGATGTTCGGTCATGGGCAAGGCTCCGGGGCAGTGGTCAATGCAAGGGGGATTGCACAGTCCGTGCCGGGTTCGTGGCCCAATGTTTACGGGGCATTTGCGTTGATTACTGTTGCTCCAGCAACAGCATTCCGACAAACCGGCGTGATCCATGACATGTGCCTGCACGCCCGCCGGGGGCGTTTTTTTGGGCGCAACGCCCATGGCATGGGCCTTTGCCACTGACTGGCACGCTTGCTGCTCAAGCCTCGATACATCCCTTTTGCACGAGGTACCGTTCGATGAGTCAGCAAGCCGTGAAATTTGCCTATTGGGTGCCCAACGTCAGCGGTGGGCTGGTGGTCAGTAAGATCGAACAACGCACCCACTGGGGCATCGACTACAACCGTAAACTGGCGCAATTGGCCGAAGAAGCCGGCTTCGAATACGGCCTGACCCAGATCCGCTTCACCGCTGGCTACGGCGCCGAGAACCAGCATGAATCCGTGGCGTTCAGCCATGCGCTGCTGGCGGCGACCACCAAGCTCAAGGTCATCGCCGCGATCCTTCCCGGCCCTTGGCAGCCGGCGCTGGCGGCCAAGCAACTGGCGACCATCGACCAACTCACCAACGGCCGCATTGCGGTGAACATCGTCAGTGGCTGGTTCAAGGGCGAGTTCCAGGCCATCGGCGAACACTGGCTGGAACACGACGAGCGCTATCGCCGTTCCGAGGAATTTATCCGCGCCCTCAAAGGCATCTGGACCCAGGACGACTTTACCTTCAAGGGCGACTTCTACCGTTTCAACAACTACACCCTCAAACCCAAGCCGCTGGGCCAGCCGGAAGTGTTCCAGGGCGGCAGTTCACGGGCCGCGCGGGACATGGCGGCGCGGGTGTCGGATTGGTATTTCACCAACGGCAACACCCCGGAAGGCATCAAGGCCCAGGTCGATGACATTCGCACCAAGGCTGCTGCAAATAACCACTCGGTCAAAGTCGGCGTGAATGCATTCATCATCGCCCGCGACACCGAGGAAGAAGCCCGCGCCGTACTCGCAGAGATCATCGACAAGGCCGACCCGGAAGCCGTGAATGCCTTTGGCGACGCGGCCAAGCAAGCAGGCAAGGCGTCACCCGAAGGCGAGGGCAACTGGGCCAAGTCCAGCTTTGAAGACCTGGTGCAGTACAACGATGGCTTCAAGACCAACCTGATCGGCACTCCGCAGCAGATCGCCGAGCGCATCGTTGCACTCAAGGCCGTAGGCGTGGACCTGGTGCTGGCGGGCTTCCTGCACTTCCAGGAAGAAGTGGAGTACTTCGGCAAACGCGTATTGCCGCTGGTACGCGAGCTGGAAGCCAAGGCCGGGATCAAGCAGGTGGCCTGACCAAGGTTTTTTCCAGGCGCAGGGCCGGGGTGTGGTCTGCGTAGTAGTCGTTGACCTGGGCGAAGCGCCGGTAGCCATTGCGCTCATACAGCGCAAGGGCGCCGGGGTTGTCGGTGCGCACCTCCAGGCGCAGGTGCGCGCACCCGTGCGTCACCCCGCAGGCCTCGACATGGCTGAGCAACTGCCTGCCCAGCCCGAGGCCGCGTGCGTGGGCGGCAATGGCGATGGAATACAAGCGCGCGAACGCGCTGCCACGACGAAACAGCACTAGCGCATAACCGAGCAACTGCCCGTCCTGTTCCGCTACCAGCAACTGGCCGTGGGCGCGGCTGATCATCCAGTGAAAACTGCGCGATGAGAGCCGGTCACTGGTGAAACACTGTTGTTCCAATGCGACCAATGCCGGTACATCACCGGGTAATGCAACGCGAGAGAAAAGAGCCATATAACCGCCGTAAAAGTTGCGTAACGAAACGGGACTTCCCTAAAAGATCGTGCTTAATAGAAAAGGTCGAGTTCTCTAAAGCGGATCAAATATTATGTCGGCGGTACAAGGTCATTGGCGTGAAGTATCCGAGCAAATTGTCGCGGCGACAATAACTTCGAAGGGCTTTTTTTCTGCGTCGCCTCGAAGTAACAGTCAAGTGGTGATTATTGTTGAGCGCAAGGAAGATTGGGCCTCCTACTTTCCCAGCGAAGACATCGTCACCGCCCAGGAATACCTTGAGCAAACACGGCAAAACGAGACTGGCAAGCGTGTACAGGTGATCAACCTGTGCCGCAGCTACAAGTACCTGGGGCACGGCTACTACTGCTCGTTGCTGGCCGAAGCGCGCGGACACAAGGTGATTCCCTCGGTGCGTACCATAAGCGAACTGACTAAGAAGTCGCTGTACGGCCTGGCGCTGGATGACCTGGATAAAACCCTTGATAAAGCCTTGAGTCATCACCTCTACAGTAATACCGAAGGGTTTACCCTGACACTTTACTTCGGCAGGACCAATATAGAACCGTTGCAGGAATTGGCCCGCCAGTTGTTTGAAACATTCCCGTGTCCGATCCTCTTGGTTGAATTCAGAAAGAATAACGGTTGGCATATCGAAGGGGTGAAATCCGGCGTATTGCACAAGTTGCGTGACGATCAGGAAGATCAGTTCGCCCATGCCCTTGATAACTTCAGCCGCAAGATCTGGCGCCAACCCCGTTCGCGGCGCCTGGCCCGTTATGACCTGGCAATCCTGCACGATCCAGAGGAGCAGCTGCCACCCTCCAACGCCCGTGCCCTGGAGAACTTCATCCGCGTGGGCAAGGGCCTGGGCATCGATGTGGAGCTGATCGAGCGCAAGGACTACGCGCGGCTGGCCGAATACGACGCCTTGCTGATCCGCGAGACCACCAGCGTTGACAACCATACCTACCGCTTTGCCAAAAAAGCCGAAAGCGAAGGCCTGGTGGTGATGGACGACCCCGCGTCGATCCTGCGCTGCACCAACAAGGTCTACCTCACCGACTTGCTCAACAGCCATCAGCTGGGCATGCCCGCCACCGAGATTCTCTACAAGGAGCGACCGGAAGATTTCGAACGGGTCGGCGAGCGCCTTGGGTTTCCGCTGGTGTTGAAGATTCCCGACGGGTGTTTCTCCCGAGGCGTGATCAAGGTCGAAAGCCAGGAAGCCTTGCTCAAGGCCACCGCCGAGTTGTTCGAGCATTCGGTGCTGCTGTTGGCCCAGGAATTCTTCTACACCGAGTACGACTGGCGCATCGGCGTACTCAATCGCAAACCGATCTTCGCTTGCCAGTACTTCATGTCCAAGGGCCACTGGCAGATCTATAACCACAAGGCCATCGGCCAGGCCATCAACGGCGAATGCCGCACCCTGGCCGTCCATGAAGCGCCCAAGGCGGTGGTGGAACTGGCGGTGAAGACCGCCAACCTGATCGGCGACGGCCTGTACGGTGTGGACCTCAAGCAGTCCGGCGACAAGGTGGCGGTGATCGAGGTCAACGACAACCCGAACCTGGATGCTGGAATCGAAGATGCCTACTTGCAGGACGACCTGTACAGCCTGGTGCTGGAAGAGTTTGTGCGGCGCCTGGAGCTGAAACGCCAGGGCCAGGTGTGGTGACGCGCGATGATCCAGCGCTTTGAACTGAACGGTGGAAAGTTACGTCCGGGGCACTGCGACGCGGCCCCGATCCTGTTGTTCAACAACCCCGACCTGGCCGAGCGCGAGTGGCTGCGAGATCACCACAAGCTCGACGAGCACGCGTTGGCGTCGGCGCTCGACCCGGACGAAGTCTCACGCATCGAGTTTCATCCCGACAACCTGTTCCTGATCTGGAAGCGCCCGGAGAACTATTCCGGTGGCGGCAACCTGGTGTTCGAAGTGGCGTCGTGCGGCCTGCTGTTTTCACCCGGCCGCCTGCTGGTGATCGCCACTGATGAGACCCCACTGAGTGGCCTGGGCCAGCGCCGGCCGTTGCACACGCCGCTGGACGTATTGCTCGACCTGTTGCTCAACAACATCCACCACTACCTGGGCCACCTCAAGGTGATCAAGCTGGTTGCACGGGAGTTGCAGCAGCAGTTCAACGCGTCCATGAGCAACCATCACCTGATGCAGATGTTCAGCCTCAGCGAAAGCCTGATCTATTACATCAACGCGCTGCACAGCAACGGCGCCGTGCTGTCGCGGCTGCGTAACCATGGGGAAAAGGAGCACTTCAGTGCTGAAATTCTCGGCCTTATTGATGACCTGATCATCGAGAACCACCAGTGCTACAAACAGGCGGAGATCTATTCCAACGTGTTTTCCGGGCTGATCGATGCGCGCGGCAACCTGATGAACAACAGCATGAACAACCTGTTGCGCAAGCTGACGCTGATCAACGTGGTGTTCTTGCCGCTCAACCTGATCGCCAGCATTGGCGGTATGTCGGAGTTCAGCATGATGACCGCGGGTACGCCGTGGTGGGTGTCGTACCCATTGTTCCTGGCAGCGATGGGGTTGGGCGCCGGCTTGATGGTACTGGCGCTCAAACGGATGGCGGGCGCGACGATGTAAGGGGGGCGAGGGAGTACTTCTTCGACAAGCCCGCTCACCACCGTTTATTCGCCTGGCTGTGTTTGCAAGGTCAGCACTTCAAAGCCATCCGCCGTCACCGCCACCGTATGCTCCCACTGCGCCGACAGGCTGTTGTCCTTGGTCACCACCGTCCAGCCATCTTTCAGGCTGCGCACTTTGGAACTGCCCTGGTTGAGCATCGGTTCGATGGTAAACACCATGCCTTCGCGCAGTTCCAGCCCGGTGCCGGGTCTGCCGAAGTGCAGGATTTGCGGTTCTTCATGCATCTGCTTGCCGATGCCGTGGCCGCAGTATTCACGCACCACGCTGTAGCCGTTGGCCTGGGCGTGGCTCTGGATTGCATGGCCGATATCACCCAGGCGTGCGCCGGGCTTGACCTGGCGGATCCCGGCCCACATCGCCTCAAAGGTCATTTCCACCAGGCGCCGCGCCTTGGGGGCGACGTTGCCAATCATGTACATCTTGCTGGAGTCGGCGATAAAGCCACCTTTTTCCAGGGTGATGTCGATGTTGATGATGTCGCCGTCCTTGAGGATCTCCTTGGCGCTGGGCATGCCATGGCACACCACTTCGTTGATTGAGGTGTTGATGGAGAAGGGGTAGTCGTATTGCCCGAGGCTGGCGGGGCGGGCTTTAAGGTCGTTACGAATGAAGGCTTCGACGGCGGCGTCCAGCTCAAGGGTGGAACGGCCGGCGGCGACAAACCCGTCGAGCATGTCAAACACTTGAGCCAGCAGGCGCCCGGATTCGCGCATCACAGCCAGTTGAGCGGCAGTCTTGATCATCAGCTGCGCCCCCGGATCAGGTCGGGCTTGTCCAGCAACAGTTTGTTGATCAGCTCGTTGTACGGCAGGTTGGGGTTGAGTTCGGCGAGCAGGCCGATCTTGATCCAGAACTCGGCCTGGGCGTTGATGGAGCGGTCCATGGCCGCGCTGGCCAGGCGGAGTTGTTCATGCAGTTGGTCGGTGATTTTGACGATGCCCATGGGGTTCACTGTTTAAAAGTTGATATACAAAGCGTATATGTTTCGTATATCTATCGTAAACCCCCAAACGCTAAATGGCGCTTGGCCATTGACTTGCCCGGTGACGCCCGGTTAATTTCGTGACATGACATTTCAAACCTTCCGCAGCCAGCCAAGCATTATTACCGCCATTCCTCATTTGGCGGGATAGCACACGGCTGCACCCAAACCCGCCTTAGAGGCGGGTTTTGTTTTTCCGTCTCCAGGGCCCTTGAAAACCAGGAGACACCCATGAGCACGTGCCCCGTCCCCCACACCGCTGATACGGCATTGCTTGAACACTATGTAAAAAAGATCCTCGCCGCGCCGGTCTATGACCTGGCGTTGCGTACGCCCCTGCAAGCCGCGCCGGCATTGTCGGCGCTGCTGGGTAACCAGGTGCTGCTCAAGCGCGAAGACCTGCAACCGACCTTTTCCTTCAAGATTCGCGGCGCCTACAACAAGCTGGTGCAGCTCACCGCCGAGCAAAAGGCACGCGGTGTGGTGACCGCATCGGCGGGGAACCATGCGCAAGGCGTGGCACTGGCGGCGAAGGAGTTGGGGATCAAGGCGCGGATCGTCATGCCGTGCAGCACGCCCGAGTTGAAGGTGTTGGGCGTGCGCTCCCGAGGCGCCGAAGCGGTGTTGCACGGGGAGAGTTTCCCGTTTGCCCTGGCCCACGCGCTGCAACTGGCCGAGACATCCGGATGCACGTTCGTTTCGCCCTTCGATGATCCGGACGTGATCGCCGGCCAGGGCACCGTGGCCATGGAAATCCTGCGCCAGCAACAGGGCCCGTTGGACGCCATCTTCGTGCCGGTGGGTGGCGGCGGTCTGATCGCAGGTATCGCGGCCTACGTCAAATACCTGCGGCCTGAGGTGCGCATCGTCGGTGTCGAGCCCGAAGGCTCCAGTTGCCTGCTGGCCGCCCTGCGTGCCGGTGAGCGGGTGGTGTTGCCGAGCGTCGACGGGTTTGCCGACGGTACCGCCGTAGCGCAGATCGGCGCCTACGGTTTTGAAATCTGCCGGGAGTGGGTGGACGAAGTCATCACCGTGAGCAATGACGAACTGTGCAGCGCCATCAAGCTGATCTACGACGACACCCGTTCCATCACCGAACCCTCTGGCGCGTTGGCGGTGGCGGGCATTCGCAAGTACGTGGCGCAACGAGGCGTGCATGGGCAGACACTGGTGGCGGTGAATTCCGGGGCGAATATTAACTTTGATAGTTTGCGACATGTTGCTGAAAGAGTGACGGCATACGCACACGAAGTGCAGGGTTAAACGTTTAATCGTGGCTGTTCGACGATGTTATAAACACTACGGACGGGGACCTGTTTAAGTTATATAAACTTGCGCGTTCCTTATGAGGAATGGTTACAACGCAAGCGTATTTTGCCGAGTAGGCTGGTAGTTGAAACGTCTTCCAAGGTCGGCAAGACGCGGCAGGCAGGCGTCTGCCACACCCATAAGACTCTGTTGGCAGTCTCAAAAAAGGAGAGGTTGGCCATGCTTTCGGAATTAGAGCTTCGCAGCATTATTGAAGGAAGTTTCCTGCCCAAACGGTGCGAATGCACCAAAGCCGAAGATGCTTCGCTGACGATCAAGATCTATGACGATCGCGACCGTGACCGGGTGGATTTGGAGGTCAAAGGCATCAAGACGGACAAACTCGACAGCAGTCGAGCGATTTGCAACCTGATCGCCGGGTTGCGTGAAGATCTGAAAAATACCCATGCACCCGCCCTGCAAAGAGCGGGAGGTCGAGCCTATTACTAGGCAGACGCCTGAGGGTGAACCACCGAAGACCTGTGGGCTTGGATAAACGCCAGGCCCAATACGGTTTCGGTCGCCACGGCCAGGAAGATCCCCGGCCCGGCGTTGCCATTGAACCACTCACTCAAGCCCAGCACAGCCAGCACCAGGCAACCGATGGCAAAGCCACTGGTCATGGCGCGACGCGTGTCCGAAGGCGGCGCATGGCGGGCCCGGTAAAACATGATGCCGATGGCCAGGAACAGCGCGGCGCTGCGGCGGGCGACCAGGCCTGTGGCGTCTGAAGAATTCACTCCCCACATACCGAGCAGCAGATCGGGGCGTAACCCCCAGACCAGTGCGAGGGCAAAGCACAGCAGGGCGGTTGTGGTGGCGAGGGTACGAAAACTGAACGACATGGCGATTCCTTTCGGCCTTGGGACAAGCCCGCAAGAATACGCCTATCTACGCGGGCTTGCTGTGTGACAGTGCAACGCTCAATTCTGGAAGCTGCACGCGTCGGACAGCTTCCGATAGCCCACATCTTCGACTTTCCCAGCCTTGTCCACGAACTTGATATCGGCGTCGATGACTTTGCAGTCATTGGTCGGCGCTTCGTTCATGGCGATCACATGCTTGATGTTCAGCGGCATGCCGTATTGGTAAGGCACGGGTTTCTGGTTGTCGGCCTGGGCCAGGCCCGAGACGGCTGCCAGTGCCAGCGTGCCGCCACACAGTAAAGTACGTAGTTTCATGAAGGTGCTCCGCAAGTGGGTTCGACTTCACTGTCGGCTTGCGGGATTAACCATCGATTAATCGAGGCCTGGCTGACAAAACCTTCATGAAACCGGGTGTTCAGCCCAACTGTTTACGATACGGCAGGTCCGGGCCGGTTTTGGTGCAGGTCATCGCCGCCGCGCGAATCGCGAAGCCCAGCATGGCGTCAATTTGCGCGCGGGTGAGTTGTTGCAGGCCGTCGACCGAATCCAACTGCTGCTCGGTCAGCCAGGCAATCAACGCAGCCTGGAAGGTATCGCCGGCGCCCACGGTGTCGGCCATCACCACCTTGACCGCAGGTTGCGACCAGGTGCCATGTTGGCGGCTGAACACACTGGCGCCGTCGCCGCCACGGGTGAGGAATACCAACTGGCAACGGTGTTGCAACCAGCCTTGCAGCACGCTTTCCGGCGACTGGTCGGGGTACAGCAGGTGCAGGTCTTCATCGCTGACCTTGATCAGGTCGGCATGTTTGACCAGTTCGGCGACGCGGTCACGCCACAGCTGGATGTCGGGTTGCGGGTTGAGGCGCACGTTGGGGTCGAGGCTGATCAGGCGCTTGCCGCTTTCGCGCTGTACCAGGGCCAGCAGGGTGTCGCCAATCGGTTGCACCACCAGGGAGAACGAGCCGATATGCAGCCCACGCACGTCATCACCGAGTACCGGCAAATGCTCGGCTTGCAGCAGCCGGTCCGCACAGCCCTCACCCCGGAAGTTGTACTGCGGTGAACCATTGGCACCCACGGCGACCATGGACAGGGTGGTCGGCGCGGCGAATTCCACCAGGAACTGCTCGCTGACGCCTTCATCTTTCAGCACCTGCAATAAGCGTCGGCCGAGGAAATCGGTGGACAGGCCGCCGAACAACCCGGCCTCGATGCCCAGGCGGCGTAACCCCACCGCGACGTTGAACGGTGAGCCACCCGCAATCGCCTTGTAGTTGACCTTGGAGGCCTGCCCGCTGGCATCTTCCTCGCTGAAAAAATCGAACAGCGCTTCACCACACACCAGATACATAGTCGTTCGCTCTTAAAGGGTTGCCACGTGCTGTTGATAGCGTTCGTAAGCCAGTTGATAGGCGCTGACATGGGCCGCCACCGGCAGGGTACGGCTGGCCGGGTCAACGCTCACGCATTTGTCGCAGAGGCTGGCCAGGGATTCGCCGGACTGGCTCCACGCAGCCTGGATCGCCGCGCCGAGGGCGGCGGCTTCGCTTTGTTCGGTGCAGATCACTTCGGTGTTCATGATATCGGCGACCATCTGCCGCCACACGGGGCTTTTCGAGCCGCCGCCGATCAGGCGGATACTCTGGCTTTGCAGGCCGGTTTGGCGCAGCAGGTCCAGCCCGTAGCGCAGGCCGAAGGTGGTGCCTTCAACCACGGCGCGGCACAGGTTGGCGCGTGTCAGGTTGGTCATGGTCAGGCCGTGCAGGCTGCCAGTGGCGTGCGGCAGGGCGGGTACGCGTTCGCCGTTGAGGAACGGCAGCATGCTGACGCCGTCGGCGCCAATCGGCGCTTGCTCCACCAGGCTGTTGAACGCGTTGAGGTCGAGTTCGAAGAGCTCGCGTATCACGCCTGTGGCGTTGGTCAGGTTCATCGTGCAGATCAACGGCAACCAGCCGCCGCTGGATGAGCAGAATGTGGCGACCGACGCTTGGGGGCTGACGTTGGGTTGGTCCGAAAACGCATAGACGGTACCCGATGAGCCCAGGCTCATGGTGATCACGCCGGGCGCGATATTACCGGTGCCGATGGCGCCCATCATGTTATCGCCGCCGCCGCTGGCGACGATGGCGTTGGGGTTGATGCCCAGGCGCTCGGCGATGGCAGGCAGGATGCTGCCCACGGTTTGATCGGCTTCGATCAGTTGCGGTAAGGCTTGTTCCAGGCGACCACTGGGGTCGATGTGCTTGAGCAGTGCCACATCCCAGTCACGGCTGCGCACGTTGAAATAGCCGGTGCCGGACGCATCGCCGTATTCTGCGACGGCACGGCCGGTGAGCCAGTAATTGAGGTAGTCGTGGGGCAGCAGGATATGGGCGATTTGCTTGAAGATGTCCGGGTGTTGTTCGCGGGTCCAGAGCAGCTTGGACACGGTGTAGCCCGGTGCGATGGCCACGCCCAGCCGTTCGAGTGAACCGCTTTCGCCGCCCAGATGTTGCAGCAGGCGGTCGTTCTCCGGCGCGGTTTCGGTGTCGCACCACAGCTTGGCCGGGCGCAAGACCTGGCCTTGGTCATCCAGCAGCACCAGCCCGTGCTGCTGGCCGGAAACGCCGATACCAAGGATGTCCTGGCCGTCCACGCCAGCCTGTTGCAGGGCGCGGTGGGTGGCTTCGGTAAAGGCGTCCAGCCATTCCTGGGTGTGCTGTTCGCGACGGCCATTGGCGCCGCTGATCAACGTGTGCGCGGCGGCGCCCAGGCCCAGCACCTTGCCGCTGGAGGCGTCGAGGACGATGGCTTTGGTGCCTTGGGTGCCGCAGTCGATGCCGAGGAACAGGTTTTGCTGGGTCATGATGGTGTGCTCAGCAGTGTTATTTTTTTTGGATTGGCAACCCGGTCCAGTGTGGGAGGGGGCTCGCCCCCGATGGCCGTGGGTCAGTGAAGGATATTTGACTGACACACCCTCATCGGGGGCAAGCCCCCCTCTCACATTTAAACCGGTTTCTTCAGAAGGTGCTTCAGGGTAGTGGTGACGCCGTTATCACGCAGACTCTCATAGCACCGCTCGAACGCTGCCACAAACGCCGGCGAGTTGGGAATAGCCGTGCCAAAAATCTCTTCTACGCCCAGTAGGCGTTTGCTGATCAGCGCATCGTCAGTCACCAGCCCCTGGCAGAATTCCGCCCGCGGATCGGGGATTTTGTAGCTCACCCCATTCTCATCCACGCCCTTCAAATACAAGGCCCAGGCTGCGACGACCAGCGCCGCGCGCTCTGTTTCACGCCCATCGGCAATCAGATGATTGATGGTCGGCACGGTGAACTTGGGAAACTTCGACGAGCCGTCCGAACACACGCGCTCCAACTGGTCGGCAATCGCCTGGTTGGAGAAGCGATCCACCAGCGTCTGCTTGTAGTCGGTCAGGTCGATGCCCGGTACCGGCGCGAGGTTTGGCGTGACGTCGAGGTCCATGTAGGCACGCATGTAGGCTACGAACAGCGGGTCGTTCATGGTCTCGTGCACAAACCGATAACCCTTGAGAAACCCCAGGTAGGTCAGGGCCAGGTGGCTGCCGTTGAGCAAACCGATCTTCATCTCTTCATAGGGCGTCACATCGTCGGTGAACTGCACGCCAACCTTTTCCCACGCCGGGCGGCCGTTGACGAATTTGTCTTCCAGCACCCACTGCACGAAGGGTTCGCACACCACTGGCCAGGCATCGTCAATGCCGTGTTCATCGTGCAATTGCAGGCGGTGGGCGGTGCTGGTCATGGGAGTGATGCGGTCGACCATGGCATTCGGGAAGCTCACATTGGCTTCGATCCAGTCATGCAACTCGGCATTGTGCAGGGCGGCAAACGCCAGCAATGCCTTGCGCGTGACGGCGCCGTTGTGGGGCAGGTTATCGCAGGACATCACGGTGAACGCGGGAATGCCGGCGGCGCGGCGTTGGGTCAGCGCCGCGCAGATAAAACCGAACACGGTTTTCGGCGCCATGGGGTGCGCCAGGTCGTGCTGGATCTGCGGCAGGTGGGACATGAACTCGCCGTTGCTGTCGTCGATGCAGTAACCGCCCTCGGTGATGGTCAGCGAGACGATGCGGATTTCAGGGTTGGCGAGCTTGTCGATCAGGGCTTGGGCGCTGTCTTCGGCCAGCAGCATGTCGCTGATGGCACCGATTACGCGCACTTCGGTGTCGTCGGTGTCGCCCAGTTCATACAGGGTGAACAGGTAGTCCTGGCCGGCCAGATCGTCGCGGGCCTTGCGGTCCTCGGCCCGCAGTCCGACGCCGCAGATGCTCCAGTCCAGGCCTTCACCGGTGTTCATCAGCGCATCGGTGTAATACGCCTGGTGCGCGCGGTGGAAGCCGCCGACGCCGATATGGGCGATGCCCTGACGGGTGTCGGCAATGGCGTAGGCCGGGATTTTCACCTGCTCAGCCAGTTGCGTGAGGTTCTGTGTGTTCAATTTCATAACGTAATACTCGCGAAATCAGGCGGCAGCGCGCAGTGGACGGGCCACGGCCACGCCATCAGTGTCGAACAGATGGCAGTGCGCCGGGTCCAGGTGCAGGTGCAGGGTTTCACCGTACTGGCTGGCCATGTCGCCGCGGATGCGCATGGTCAACGGCTCGCCGTTGGCGGTGTTGACGTGGCAGAAGGTGTCACTGCCCAGGCGTTCGCCGACGTCGGCGGTGACGGTCAGGGTGGTTTGGCCAGGCGACGCGATTTCCAAGTGCTCCGGACGAATGCCCAGGGTGACCGCGCTGCCGACGCTCAAGGTCGGACCACTGAGCGGCAGGTTGATCAAGGTGCCGGCGTCCAGTTGCACTTCGCAGGTCTGGGACTCGACACGCGTGACCTTGCCCTTGAGGAAGCCCATTTTCGGCGTGCCAAGAAAGCCCGCCACAAACAGGTTCGCGGGTTGGTGATACAGCTCCAGTGGCGAACCTACCTGCTCGATACGGCCGCTGTTGAGCACCACCACCTTGTCGGCCAGGGTCATGGCTTCGACCTGGTCGTGGGTCACGTAGATCATGGTCGCCTGCAGTTCTTTATGCAGGCGCGCCAGCTCCAGGCGCATTTGCACACGCAGGGCGGCGTCGAGGTTGGACAGCGGTTCGTCGAACAGGAAGATCTTCGGGTTGCGCACAATGGCGCGGCCAATCGCTACGCGCTGACGCTGGCCACCGGAGAGTTGCTTGGGCTTGCGCTCCAGCAGCGGGCCCAGTTCGAGGATGCGCGCCGCTTCGTTGACCTTGCTCTCCACCAGCTTCTTGTCGACGCCGGCCAGGTCCAGGGCAAACGACATGTTTTTGCGCACGCTCATATGTGGATACAGCGCGTAAGTCTGGAACACCATCGCCAGGTCGCGCTTGGCCGGGGTCACTTCGGTGATGTCGCGGCCATCGAGTTCGATGGTGCCTTCGGTAACTTCTTCCAGGCCGGCGATCAGGCGCAGCAGGGTGGACTTACCGCAGCCCGACGGGCCGACGAAGACCACGAACTCCTTGTCGTTCACTTCCAGGTCGATGCCTTTGATGATCGAGAAACCTTCGAAGCCTTTTTGCAAATTCTTGATTTTGAGGTTGGCCATGATGGGCCCTCCGCTAGAAATTATTATTTAACTGCGCCGAAGGACAAACCGCGCACCAGCTGTTTCTGGCTGATCCAGCCAAAGATCAGGATCGGCGCACAGGCGAGGGTCGAGACGGCCGACAATTTGGCCCAGAACAAGCCTTCGGGGCTGGAGTAGGAGGCGATCAGCGCGGTCAACGGCGCCGCGTTCGATGAGGTCAGGTTCAGCGACCAGAACGCCTCGTTCCAACACAGGATCAGCGACAGCAACACCGTGGAAGCGAGGCCGCCCTTGGCGATCGGCAGCAGTACCCGGACCATTTCCTGCCAGAGGGTGGCGCCGTCCAGGCGTGCGGCTTCGAGGATGTCTTTGGGGATGTCTTTGAAGTAGGTGTAAACCATCCAGACCACGATCGGCAGGTTGATCAGGGTGTAGATGATGATCAGCGCAATGCGCGTATCCAGCAGGCCAAAACTCTTGGCCAGCAGGTAGATCGGCATCAGCACGCCTACCGGCGGCAGCATCTTGGTGGACAGCATCCACAGCAGCGTGCCCTTGGTGCGCTTGGTTTCGTAGAACGCCATGGAGTAGGCCGCCGGCACCGAGATCAGCAGGCACAGGGCGGTAGCGCTGAAGGAAATCAGCACCGAGTTCCAGGCATAGCTGAAGTAGTTGCTGCGCTCGTTGATGTGCAGGTAGTTCTCCAGCGTCGGCGTGAAGATGAACTGCGGCGGCGTGGCGAACGCGTCGATTTCGGTCTTGAAGCTGGTCAGCACCATCCAGAAGATCGGGAAGAAAATCAGGATTGCGATGGCCCAGGCCAACGTGCCGAGCAACAGGCTTTGCAGGCGGCGGGATTGTTGAAGCGTCATGGCGCGGCCCTCAAGGCTTGTCAGTCAGGTTTTTGCCGATCATCCGCACCAGGATGATCGCCGCGATATTGGCGATGACCACGGCAATCAAGCCGCCGGCCGAGGCCATGCCCACGTCGAATTGCACCAGCGCCTGGTTGTAGATCAGGTAGGCCAGGTTGGTCGACGCGTAGCCGGGGCCACCGTTGGTGGTGGTGAAAATTTCGGCGAATACCGAGAGCAGGAAGATCGTTTCGATCATCACCACCACGGCAATCGGGCGGGCCAGGTGGGGCAGGGTCAGGTGCCAGAAAATCGCAATGGCGCCGGCACCGTCCAGACGTGCCGCTTCCTTTTGTTCCTGGTCGAGGGACTGCATGGCGGTCATCAGCAGCAGGATCGCGAAGGGCAGCCATTGCCACGACACAATGATGATGATCGACAGCAGCGGGTAGTGCGCCAGCCAGTCAACAGGTTCTGCGCCAAAGAACTTCCACACGGCAGCGAGGATTCCCGACACCGGGTGAAAAATCAGGTTCTTCCAGATCAGCGCACCGACGGTGGGCATGATGAAGAACGGAGAAATCAGCAACACCCGCACCAGGCCGCGACCGAAGAATTCACTGGCTTCCAGCAGCGCGCTGATCAACACGCCGAACACCACGCTGATCAGCAATACGCTACCTACCAGCAACAGGGTGTTGGAGGCACCGGGCAAGAAGCCCGAGTCGGTGATGAAGTAGGTGAAGTTCTCCAGCCCCACGAATTGGTTTTCGCCGGGGTAGAGCAGGTTGTAGCGGATCAGGGAAAAGTACAGGGTCATGCCCAGGGGCACGATCATCCAAAGCAAAAGCATGGCGACCGAGGGCGTGACGAGGAACCAGCCTGGGTTGGCCAGGCGGTTTTTGGGTGCTGTATTCATGATAATCAAGGCCATTGCGAAGCAAGGATCGGAATGCGGTCAGGATGGGAGAGGGCTTGCCCCCGATAGCGGTGTATCAGTCACTGAATCATCAACTGGTAGATGGCTATCGGGAGTAAGCCCCCTCCCACATTTGACTGTGGTGAGACCCGGGTTATTTGGGGTAACCTGCCCGCTTCATTTCACGCTCGGTGGTGGTCTGCGCGGCGGTCAGTGCAGCATCGACCGTTTGCTGACCGGTCAGCGCACCGGAGAAGAACTTGCCGACCTGGGTGCCAATCGCCTGGAACTCAGGAATGGTCACCAACTGGATACCGATATACGGCACCGGCTTGAGCGTCGGTTTGGTCGGGTCGGCGACTTTCAGCGATTCCAGGGTCACCTTGGCGAACGGTGCAGCCTTCATGTACTCGTCGCTGTAGGTCGACTTGCGGGTGCCAGGCGGTACGTTGGCCACGCCGTCGGTCTTGGCGACCAATGCGCCATATTCCTTGGAGGTTGCCCAACTGGTGAACACCTTGGCGGCGTCCTTGGCCTTGGAGCTGGTCGGGATCGCCAGGGACCAGGAATACAGCCACGAAGTGCCTTTGTCGGTCTTCTCGTGGGGCGCGAAGGTGAAGCCTACGCTGTCGGCCACCTTGCTCTGGGACTTGTCGGTGACAAACGAGCCGGCCACGCTGGCGTCGACCCAAATTGCACACTTGCCGCTGTTGAACAGCGCCAGGTTTTCGTTGAAACCGTTGCTGGACGCACCCGGCGGGCCGGATTTCTTCATGTTGTCGACGTAAAAGTTAAGCGCGTCTTTCCATTCGGGGCCGTTGAATTCAGGCTGCCACTTTTCATCGAACCACCGCGCGCCATAGCCGTTGGCCAGGGTGGTGATCAGCGCCATGTTTTCACCCCAACCGGCTTTGCCGCGCAGGCACAGGCCGTATTGCTCTTTGGTTTTGTCGGTGAGTTTGGCCGCGAATTCGCCGATCTGGGTCCAGGTCGGATGCTCGGGCATGGTCAGCCCGGCGTCCTTGAACAGGTCGGTGCGGTAATACGTGATCGAGCTTTCAGCGTAGAACGGCAGGGCGTACAGCGAGCCTTTGACGGACAAACCGTCACGCACAGAAGGGAAAACGTCGTCGAGGTCGTAGGAAGCCGGAAGATCCTTCATCGGTTCCAGCCAGCCTTTGGCGCCCCAGAGTGCGGCTTCGTACATGCCAATGGTCAGCACGTCGAACTGTCCGCCTTGGGTGGCGATGTCGGTGGTCAGGCGTTGGCGCAGCACGTTTTCTTCGAGCACCACCCAATTCAGCTTGATCTCTGGATGCTCGGCCTCGAAGGTCTTCGAGAGCTTTTGCATGCGGATCATGTCGCTGTTGTTGACGGTGGCAATGGTCAGGGTCTGCGCGCCAAAGCTGACGGCGCTGAGGGTCATGCAGGTTGTCATGCAGGTGGAGACAAGCAGTGCTTTTGCTGTGAACTTCATCGCGCACTCCATTTCCGCGCCCAGGGGCTACAGAAGGACAGTTATTGTTGTTGTGTCTTCCTACGAGGAGTCAGGAAGAGTGTGCGTTGATTACAGCCTTCAAATGGGGTTGTGACAAATCCTTGGGAGCACTTGGACTGATACTTTTTTGCACTCGGTCACACAGCCTTTGAAACCTTCAAGCCAGGTTCTGCTCGGTCAGCCGTTGCACCGCCAGGCGCCGGTAGTGGGAAGGGGTCATGCCTTTAAGCTGCTGAAAACGTCGGTTGAAGTTGGAGATATTGTTGAAACCCGACTCAAAGCACACATCGGTGACGGCCTTATCGCCATCTGCCAGTAACTCGCATGACTTGCTGATGCGCAGTCTGTTGACGAATTCGATAAATGTGCGCCCGGTGGCCTGCTTGAACACCCGGGAAAAATACGTGGGCTTCATGCCCAAGTGTTCCGCCACTTCCTCCAGCGGCAACTCCCGCGCGTAGTGGGCGAAGATGTAATCCACCGCCCGGTTGGTGCGGTCGATGCTGTGTTCATCGGCCAGTTGCGGCGTGGTCACGCCGGACAGCAGTTGGTAGTCCTCACAGGTACTCAAGACTTCCAGCAAGATAAAGAAGTGCCCCAGGCGCGCCATACCCTGGGCGTCCTCGATGCGTTGCATCAGGGTCATGGCTTGGGCAATGGTCTTTCTGCAACGAAACTCGATGCCGTACTGGGCGCGTTCCAGCAGTGGGGTGAGGGTTTTCAGCTCGGTGAAGATATGGCTGCCGTTTTCCAGTAATTCTTCGGTGAAGTTCACCAGCATGTCGCGCTTGGGCACCACCTCGTCTTCTTCCACCTGGCTGATCCAGTTATGGGGCAGGTTGGGGCCGGTGAGGAAGAGGCTTTCAGGGTAGAAATTACCGATGTAGTCGCCGATAAACACCTTGCCCGAGCTGGCGACGATCAGGTGCAGTTCGTATTCCTTGTGGAAATGCCAGCGCACCAGCGGACAGGGGAAACCATGCTGGCGATAGATGATGGACAGACCGTTGTGATCGTCCATCAGTTCGTAGGAAGGGTCGGTGATTCGCGCTGCTCGGGTCATGCTGCCGTCGCTTTTATTGTTGGTTGCGACCCGAATAATGCCCCCTTGTGCGCGCCCCTGCCAGCGTCGGTGTTTACAGCACGCGGTTTTTTGCCTCGATCCACTGGGACATGTACTGGGTACTTTTGTGGGCGTGATGGCGCAGCATGCTGCCGGTAAAGTTGTCGCGGCGATGGGCGGCGAGGTGGCGACGGCAGTGCTCCAGGCACTCCACCAGCGCAGGCCCGTGGATGTTCTGGTCATAGCGGCGGGCAATCAACTGGCGGCCGTCTTCCTGGGCCTGGGTCCAGCGCTCGCGGTCCTGGTACAAAGCCACGGCAGCGGCGGCCAAGGCAGGCGCGCTGGTTTCGATCATGCCGGGCCATGGTTGCTCATCGCCCATGGCCTCGGCGCCGATCGGCGTGCTGATGCTCGGCGTACCGCACAGCATCGCGTCCGCCAGTTTGCCCTTGATGCCCGCGCCGAAGCGCAGGGGGGCCAGGCAGATGCGTGCTGCGCTCATCACCTGTAGCGCATCTTCAGCCCAGTTCATCACATGAAAGCCCTGGGCCGGGTTATGCAGGGCGGTGGCCTTGGGTGGGGTGTAAGCGCCGTAGATATGCAGCTGCGCGCCGGGTAATTGTTGTCGAATCAGCGGCCACAGGCTGTTCTTCATCCACAGCACAGCGTCCCAATTGGGCGCGTGGCGGAAGTTGCCGATGCTGAGGAAATGCGCGCGGTCGTCAAACGGGACGAAGGTTTCGGTCACGGGCTCCAGCATCAGCGGGCACCAGTGGAGCAGGGCGGCCGGCACCTTGAACTGCTCGGTCAGCAGGCGCATTTCCACGTCGGAGATCATCAGGTTGATGTCACAGCGGTAAATCGCCGCGATCTCGCGCTTGGCCACGTCGGTGTCGGCCATCAGTTGGAACTCATCTTCCAGGGCGGGCGCAAACAGAGCGCTGAAGTCGTCGCTGTCGGGATGGGTCTTAAGGTGGTTCTTGAGCCGTTGCTGGCGAGCGTCGCGCAGGCTTTGCAGGTCGCAGGTTTCCAGCACGCGCAATGCGTCGGGGCAACACTTCTCCACGCGCCAGCCGAACTGCTCTTCCATCATGAAACGGTCGAACAGCACGATATCCGGAGCGAGCTCGCTGATAAAGTCGTCGAAACTGCTGTTATTGAGCTCGATGGCGCATTCGGCAATGCCCAGGGCGAGCAGGTCGGCTTTGTGCTCGCCGAGTGCAGCAGGGCTGCTGAAGGTAATGTCCCAACCTTGCGTAAGAAAGGTCTCAAGAATCTGCATCATATGCCCGCCAGCGGCCGAAGAACGCGGCTCCGGCCAGACATAACCAATGACCAGAACTTTGGTGGCAGGCGGATTCATCGACGACGGTTTCCTTTAAGGGCAGGCGAAAAGCGCGCAATTAAACCACAACCTGTGGGCATGACAATTTGTGTCTGGCGGTAGGTAGGCACGGCACTTTGTGGTTAACTTCCGCCTCTCGAATTCGTTTAACTAAACCCAGCATAAGGATTCTGTTCATGGCTCAAGTCACCCTTAAAGGCAACGCGGTCAAGGTTGAAGGCGAATTGCCGCAAGTCGGCACCCAGGCTCCAGACTTCATCCTGACTGCCAACGACCTGTCGGACGCAACCCTGGCGACCTTCGCCGGCAAGCGCAAAGTGCTGAACATCTTCCCAAGCGTTGATACCCCGACTTGCGCGACGTCGGTTCGCAAGTTCAACGCCCAGGCCAACGAACTGAACAACACCGTTGTACTGTGCATCTCCACCGACCTGCCATTCGCCCAAGCACGCTTCTGCGGCTCCGAAGGCCTGGAAAACGTGAAGAACCTGTCGGATTTCCGCGATCCTGCTTTCGCTCAGGACTTTGGCGTGGCAATCGCTGATGGCCCGCTGCGCGGCCTGACCGCCCGCGCCGTGGTGGTTCTGGACGAAAACAACAACGTCCTGCACACCCAACTGGTTTCTGAAATCGCTGAAGAACCAAACTACGAAGCCGTTCTGGCTGTTCTGAAGTAACTGTTTGCGTGGATGCTGTCGTTTTGCAGTAACACGCGTGATACATGATTGCGGCCTGGCCTAGTCCAGGCCGTTTTCATTTGTGCTTCAGACGTTTAGGCAAATAGCCGACGGACTAGACCCAGACGTTAAAAGTTGTAAGCCCAAGGTAAATAGCCGGTAAAGGCGCTTTTCTTAATGCGCCCCAGTGCTTATCTTTCAGCCTCCCAAAGAAGAAGCTCTCGCGCCCAATGGTTGATCATTCCATGCAATCCTCCCCCCGCAACTCCCGTCGCTGGCTGTTCGGCCTGCTTGTGCTGCTGGTTATCGCCGGTCTGTGCTGGAAATTCTGGCCCGGCGGCGCGGCCCAAAAAGACGCACCGGCCGGGCACACCAGCAAAACCGGCATGGCACGCCCTGGTTTCGGCGGTTCCACGGGCCCGATACCGGTGCGCGTGGCGCCGGCGGTGTTGGGAGAGTTTCCGGTGTACTACAAGGCATTGGGCACTGTTACTGCGCTCAACACCATTAATGTACGCAGCCGGGTGGGCGGGGAATTGATGAAGATCGCCTTTGAAGAAGGGCAGATGGTCAAGGCCGGCGATCTGCTGGCCGAGATTGACCCGCGTAGCTACCAGAACGCCTTGCTCCAGGCCCAGGGCACGCTGATGCAGAACCAGGCCCAGCTGAAAAATGCCCAGGTCGATGTGGAACGCTATCGTGGGTTGTATGCCCAGGACAGTATCGCCAAGCAGACCCTGGACACCGCCGAAGCGCTGGTCCTGCAATACCAAGGCACGGTCAAGACCAATCAGGGCGCGGTGGACGACGCCAAGCTCAACCTTGAATTCACCAAGATCCGCGCGCCGATCGCCGGTCGCGTCGGCTTGCGCCAGCTCGACGTCGGCAACCTGGTGGCCGCCAACGACACCACCGCCCTGGCCGTGATCACCCAGACCCAGCCGATCAGCGTGGCCTTTACCCTGCCGGAAAACACCCTGGAAACCGTGCTCGCCCGTTACCACGCTGGCAACAAACTGCCCGTGGAAGCCTGGGACCGTGGCGACGTGAAACAGCAGGCCGTCGGCGTGTTGCAGAGCCTGGACAACCAGATCGACGTCACCACCGGCACTCTGAAATTCAAGGCGCGTTTCGATAATAAGGACAAAGCGCTGTTCCCCAACCAGTTCGTCAACGTGCACCTGCTGGCCGACACCCTGCACAACGTGGTGCTGGCGCCGTCCGCCGCGATTCAGTTCGGCAATGCTGGCACCTTTGTCTACAAGCTTGATGGCGACAAGAAGGTCAAGGTACAGCCCCTTGTGGTCGGTGATACCGACGGTGAAAACACCGTGATCAAGGAAGGCTTGGTCGCTGGCGACCGTGTGGTGCTGGAAGGCACCGACCGCCTCAAGGAAGGCAGCGAAATCGAAGTGGTCAACGACAGCACTGAAGTCCCGACCACCCCGACTGAGCACCTGCAAGGCAAACCAGCAGCGAAAGGGGAGACCGGCGCTGACGCTGGCAAGGCGCAAAAGGTCGGCGCATGAACCTGTCGCGGCTGTTTATCCTTCGCCCGGTCGCCACCACGCTGAGCATGCTGGCCATTGTCCTGGCCGGCATCATCGCGTACCGCTTGCTGCCGGTCTCGGCCTTGCCCCAGGTGGATTACCCGACCATTCGGGTGATGACCCTCTACCCCGGCGCCAGCCCCGATGTGATGACCAGCGCGGTTACCGCGCCCCTTGAGCGCCAGTTCGGGCAGATGCCCGGCTTGACCCAGATGGCGTCCACCAGTTCCGGCGGCGCTTCGGTACTGACCCTGCGTTTTAACCTCGACATTAATATGGATGTCGCCGAGCAACAGGTGCAGGCCGCGATCAACGCCGCCACCAATTTGCTGCCCAAGGACCTGCCGGCGCCGCCGGTGTACAACAAGGTCAACCCGGCGGATACCCCGGTGCTCACCCTGGCTATCAGCTCCAAGACCATGTTGCTGCCCAAGCTCAATGACTTGGTCGACACGCGCATGGCACAGAAAATTGCCCAGATCAGTGGCGTCGGCATGGTCAGCATCGCTGGTGGCCAGCGTCAGGCCGTGCGTATCAAGGTCAACCCCGAAGCCCTGGCGGCTAATGGCCTGAACTTGTCGGATGTGCGCACCTTGATCGCGGCGTCCAACGTCAACCAACCCAAGGGTAACTTCGACGGCCCGACCCGGGTGTCGATGCTCGACGCCAACGACCAGTTGGTCTCGCCCCAGCAATACGCCGAACTGATCCTGGCCTACAACAATGGCGCGCCGTTGCGCCTTAAAGATGTGGCACAGATCGTCGACGGCGCCGAAAACGAGCGCCTCGCGGCTTGGGCCAATGAAAACCAGGCGGTGCTGCTGAACATCCAGCGCCAGCCGGGTGCCAACGTCATTGAGGTGGTGGACCGCATCAAGGCGTTGCTGCCGAGCATCACCGACAATCTGCCTGCGGGCCTCGACGTCACCGTCCTCACCGACCGAACCCAGACCATCCGCGCCTCGGTCAAGGACGTACAACATGAATTGCTGATCGCCATTGCCCTGGTGGTGATGGTGACCTTCCTGTTCCTGCGCCGGGTCAGCGCCACGATTATTCCGTCCATCGCCGTACCGTTGTCTCTGGTGGGCACCTTCGGCGTGATGTACCTGGCTGGGTTCTCCATCAACAACCTCACGCTGATGGCCTTGACCATCGCCACCGGGTTTGTGGTGGACGATGCCATCGTGATGCTGGAGAACATCTCCCGTTACATCGAAGAAGGCGAGCCCCCCCTGGCCGCCGCCCTCAAGGGCGCCAAGCAGATTGGTTTCACCCTGATTTCCCTGACCCTTTCGCTGATCGCGGTGCTGATTCCGCTGCTGTTCATGGCCGATGTGGTGGGGCGTCTGTTCCGCGAATTTGCCATCACCCTGGCGGTGGCGATCCTGATTTCCCTGGTGGTGTCCCTGACCCTCACGCCGATGATGTGCGCGCGGTTGCTCAAGCGTGAGCCGAAAGAGGCAGAACAGGGCCGCTTCTACAAGGCCAGCGGCGCCTGGATCGACTGGATGATCGAAGCCTACGGGCGCAAGTTGCAGTGGGTGCTCAAGCACCAGCCGCTGACCCTGCTGGTGGCCATCGCCACGTTGGGTCTTACCGTGGTGCTGTACCTGGTGGTGCCCAAGGGCTTTTTCCCGGTGCAGGACACGGGGGTGATCCAGGGTATTTCCGAGGCGCCGCAGTCGATTTCCTTTGCGGCCATGAGTCAGCGCCAGCAGGCGTTGGCCAAAATCATCCTGGCGGATCCGGCGGTGGAAAGCCTGTCGTCCTACATCGGTGTGGATGGCGATAACGCGACCCTCAACAGCGGACGCTTGCTGATCAACCTCAAGGCCCACGGCCAGCGCGACTTGAGCGCAGCCCAGGTAATCACGCGTCTGCAACCGGAAATCGACAAGTTGGTGGGTATCCGCCTGTTTATGCAGCCGGTGCAGGACCTGACCATCGAAGACCGTGTGAGCCGCACCCAGTACCAATTCAGCATGTCCTCCCCGGACTCTGAGTTGCTGGCGCTGTGGAGTGACAAGCTGGTGCACGCCCTCGGCCAGTTGCCGGAGCTTACCGACGTCGCCAGCGACCTGCAGGACAAAGGCCTGCAGGTGTACCTGGTGATCGACCGCGATGCGGCCTCGCGCCTGGGCGTCAGTGTGTCGACCATCACCGACGCGCTGTACGACGCCTTCGGCCAACGCCAGATTTCCACCATCTACACCCAGGCCAGCCAATACCGCGTGGTGTTGCAGGCCCAGTCCGGTGAGACCCTCGGCCCGGATGCGCTGAACCAGATCCATGTGAAAACCACCGACGGCGGCCAAGTGCGGCTGTCGAGCCTGGCCCGTGTGGAACAGCGTCAGGCGCAGTTGGCCATTGCCCATATCGGCCAGTTTCCGGCCGTGATGATGTCGTTCAACCTGGCCCCCGGCGTGGCGCTGGGCAAGGGCGTGGAGCTGATCAACCAGGCGCAGAAAGACATCGGCATGCCCGTGGGCGTGCAGACCCAGTTCCAGGGCGCAGCCCAGGCGTTCGAAGCCTCGCTGTCGAGCACCTTGCTGCTGATCCTGGCGGCGGTGGTCACCATGTACATCGTGCTCGGCGTGCTCTACGAGAGCTATATCCACCCGATCACCATCCTGTCGACCTTGCCTTCGGCGGCGGTGGGGGCATTGCTGGCCCTGCTGCTCAGTGGTAATGACCTGGGCATGATCGCGATCATCGGCATCATCCTGCTGATCGGTATCGTGAAAAAGAACGCGATCATGATGATCGACTTCGCCCTCGACGCCGAACGCAACCAGGGTCTCGACCCACAGACCGCGATCTACCAGGCCGCGCTGTTGCGCTTCCGGCCAATTCTGATGACCACCCTGGCCGCGCTGTTCGGTGCGGTTCCGCTGATGCTGGCCACCGGCTCCGGTGCTGAATTGCGCCAGCCGCTGGGTTTGGTGATGGTCGGCGGCCTGCTGGTGAGCCAGGTGTTGACGCTGTTCACCACGCCGGTGATCTACCTGTATTTCGATCGCCTGGGTCGTCGCTGGCGCAAAGAACCGCAAAGCCTGGAGCCGGTTGAGTCATGAACCTGTCCGGACCTTTCATCCGCCGACCGGTAGCGACCCTGCTGCTGAGCCTGGCGATCATGCTGTTGGGCGGGGTGAGCTTTAACCTGTTGCCGGTCTCGCCGCTGCCGCAGATCGACTTCCCGGTGATCGTGGTCTCGGCCAGCTTGCCGGGTGCCAGCCCCGAGGTGATGGCGTCCACGGTGGCCACGCCGCTGGAGCGCTCCTTTGGCGCGATTGCCGGCATCACCACCATGAGCAGTTCGTCCAGCCAGGGCTCTACCCGAGTGATCCTGGCGTTTGACTCCGACCGTGATATCAACGGCGCGGCGCGTGAAGTGCAGGCGGCGATCAACGCGTCACGCAACCTGCTGCCCAGCGGCATGCGCAGCATGCCCACCTACAAGAAAATCAACCCGTCCCAGGCGCCGATCATGGTGCTGTCGCTGACCTCGGACGTGTTGCAAAAGGGCCAGCTCTACGACCTGGCCTCGACCATCCTGTCCCAAAGCCTGTCCCAAGTGCCGGGTGTGGGCGAAGTGCAGATCGGCGGCAGTTCCCTGCCAGCGGTGCGCATCGAGCTGGAGCCCAAGGCCCTCGACCAGTACGGCGTGGCTCTGGACGATGTGCGCAACACCATTGCCAACGCCAACCAGCGGCGGCCCAAGGGGTCGCTGGAAGACAGCGAGCGCAACTGGCAGATCCAGGCCAATGACCAGTTGGAAAAAGCCAAGGACTACGAGCCGCTGCTGATTCGCTACCAGAATGGCGCGGCCTTGCGCCTGTCGGATGTGGCGAAGATTAGCGACGGCGTTGAAGACCGCTACAACAGCGGCTTCTTCAACAACGAGCCGGCGGTGCTGTTGGTGATCAACCGCCAGTCCGGCGCCAACATCATCGAGACCGTCCGACAGATCAAGGCTCAACTGCCGGCGTTGCAGGCGGTGCTGCCGTCCAGCGTCAAGCTCAGCCTGGCCATGGACCGCTCGCCGGTCATCACCGCCACCTTGCACGAAGCCGAGATGACCCTGCTGATTGCCGTGGGGCTGGTGATTCTGGTGGTTTACCTGTTCCTCGGTAACTTCCGCGCCTCGCTGATCCCGACCCTGGCGGTGCCGGTGTCGCTGGTGGGCACTTTCGCGGTGATGTACTTGTACGGGTTCTCGCTGAACAACTTTTCGCTGATGGCGTTGATCCTGGCCACCGGCCTGGTGGTGGACGATGCCATTGTGGTGCTGGAGAACATTTCCCGGCATATCGACGATGGTGTGCCGCCCATGAAGGCGGCGTACTTGGGCGCCCAGGAAGTCGGCTTTACCTTGCTGTCGATGAACGTGTCGCTGGTGGCGGTGTTCTTGTCCATTCTGTTTATGGGCGGGATTGTCACCAACCTGTTCCGCGAGTTTTCCATCACCTTGTCCGCCGCGATCATTGTGTCGTTGATTGTCTCGCTGACCTTGACCCCCATGCTCTGCGCTCGCTGGCTCAAGCCCCACGTCAAAGACCGGATGACCGGTTTGCAGCGTTGGAGCCAGAGGATCAACGACCGGATGGTTGCCGGTTATGCCACCAGTCTGGACTGGGTACTGCGCCATCGACGCCTGACCTTGCTCAGCTTGTTGCTGACCATCGGCATGAACGTGGCGTTGTACGTGGTGGTGCCGAAAACCTTTATGCCCCAGCAGGACACCGGCCAGTTAATCGGCTTTGTGCGCGGCGATGACGGGCTGTCGTTCAGCGTGATGCAGCCGAAGATGGAGACTTTCCGCAAGGCGGTGCTCAAGGACCCGGCGGTGCTCAGCGTGGCGGGCTTTATCGGCGGCAACAACGGCACCAACAACGCGGTAATGCTGGTACGCCTCAAGCCGATCAGCGAACGCAAGATTTCTGCCCAGGCGGTGATTGAGCGCCTGCGCAAGGAAGTGCCGCTGGTGCCGGGCGGGCGCCTGTTCCTGATGGCTGACCAAGACCTGCAATTTGGCGGCAGCCGCGACCAGACCAGCGCGCAGTACTCCTACATCCTGCAAAGCGGTGATCTGGCCGCATTGCGCCTGTGGTACCCGAAAGTCGTCGCTGCGTTGCGTGAACTGCCGCAACTCACCGCCATCGACGCCCGTGAAGGCCGGGGCGCAGCCCAGGTCACGCTGATTGTCGACCGCGACCAGGCCAAGCGCCTGGGCATCGACATGGACATGGTCACCGGGGTGTTGAACAACGCCTACAGCCAACGGCAGATTTCTACGATCTACGACAGCCTTAACCAGTATCAGGTGGTCATGGAGGTCAACCCCAAATACGCCCAGGACCCGATCACCCTCAACCAGATGCAGGTGATTACTGCCGATGGCGCGCGGGTGCCGCTGTCGACCATTGCCCATTACGAGAACAGCCTGGCCGATGACCGGGTCAGTCACGAAGGCCAGTTCGCCTCGGAAAACATCGCCTTCGACATGGCCGAAGGGGTGACGGTGGAGCAGGGCACGGCCGCCATCGAACGGGCGATTGCCAAGGTCGGTTTGCCCGAAGACGTGATCGCCAAGATGGCCGGCACTGCCGATGCCTTCGCAGCCACCCAGAAAGGCCAGCCGTTCATGATCCTCGGCGCGCTCGTGGCGGTGTACCTGGTGTTGGGCATTCTGTATGAGAGCTACATTCACCCGCTGACGATCCTCTCGACCCTGCCGTCGGCCGGCGTCGGCGCCATGCTCGCGATCTACCTGACAGGGGGCGAGTTCAGCCTGATCTCCTTGCTGGGGCTGTTCCTGCTGATCGGCGTGGTGAAGAAAAACGCAATCCTGATGATCGACCTGGCCCTGCAACTGGAGCGTAACGACGGCTTGGGCCCCTTGGAGTCGATTCGCAGCGCTTGCCTGTTGCGTCTGCGGCCGATCCTGATGACCACGCTGGCGGCCATCCTCGGTGCCTTGCCCTTGCTGCTCGGCGCCGGCGACGGCGCCGAAATGCGTCGCCCCCTGGGCCTGACCATCATTGGCGGCCTGGTCTTCAGCCAGGTCCTGACCCTTTACACCACCCCGGTGGTTTACCTTTATCTCGACCGCGCGCGCCATCGTTTCAATAAATGGCGCGGCGTGCGTACCGATGCTGCCCTGGACACTGCGCTATGACCGATTCAACCTTTGCCAAATTGGCCATGACCCGCGGTTCCCGTGTCGCGAGCCTGGTGCTTTGCGGCGTATTGCTCAGCGCCTGCGCCGTCGGCCCGGACTACAAGCGCCCGGATGTTATCGAACCCGTGCAATTCAAGGAGGCCCAGGGCTGGCGTCAGGCCACGCCGAGTGATTCCTTGGCCCGTGGCGCCTGGTGGGAGTTGTACGGCGACCGCCAGCTCAACGACCTGGTGGTGCGCCTGAATACGGCTAACCAGACGGTGGCACAGGCCGAGGCGCGTTTTCGCCAGGCCCAGGCTCTGGTGCGCAGTTCGCGCGGGGCGTTTTACCCGACGGTCGACCTGAGCGCCGGTAAAACCCGCGCCAGTCAGGGCACCGGCAGCAGCAGCGCGAGCCTCAGCAGTTCCAGCAGTGGTATCCGCGACACCCTCAACGCGCAATTGGGCGTGAGCTGGGAAGCCGACATCTGGGGCAAATTGCGCCGTGGTCTGGAAGCCAATGAAGCCAGCGCCGAAGCCAGCTCTGCGGACTTGGCGGCCATGCGCTTGAGCCAGCAATCGGAGCTGGTGCAGAGCTACCTGCAATTGCGCGTAATGGACGAACAGACCCGCTTGTTGCAAGCCACGCTGGACACTTACCAGCGCTCCCTGCAAATGACCGAAAACCAATACCGCGCTGGTGTCTCCGGCAAAGATGCGGTGGCCCAGGCGCAAACCCAGCTCAAGAGCACCCAGGCGAGTCTGATCGACCTGATCTGGCAGCGTGCGCAGCTGGAAAACGCCATTGCGGTATTGATCGGCGAAGCGCCGGCCAACTTCAACCTGGCCGTGAGCAAGGACATCCCGGCACTGCCACAGATTCCGGTGAGCCTGCCGTCGCAGTTGCTGGAGCGCCGCCCGGACATCGCCTCGGCCGAGCGCTCGGTGATCGCTGCCAACGCCAATATTGGCGTGGCCAAGGCCGCCTACTACCCGGACTTGAGCCTGAGCCTGGCCGGTGGTTATTCCAGCAGCACGTACGCTGACTGGATCAGCCTGCCGAACCGCTTCTGGTCGGTGGGCCCGAAGCTGGCCATGACCTTGTTCGACGGCGGCCAGCGCTCGGCGGAAGTCGACCGCACTGTGGCGTCCTACGACGAAACCGTGGCCAAGTATCGCCAGACGGTGCTCGACGGCTTCCGTGAAGTGGAAAACTACATGGTGCAACTCAAGGTGCTGGAAGACGAGGCGGTGGTCAGTAACGAAGCGCTGGAAGCGGCGCGCGAATCCCTGCGCTTGACTCAGAACCAGTACAAGGCGGGGTTGATTGCCTACCTGGATGTGGTGACGGTACAGGCGACCGCACTCAGCAATGAACGCACGGTGTTAACGCTGCTGCAGAGCCGGTTGGTAGCCAGCGTGCAACTGATTGCCGCGTTGGGGGGCGGTTGGGATGGGCAGACGTCAATAGCCGAGTAGGCGTGAGGGGGAATAATGCTACGTGGTCAGGACTCGTTGCGCGCACTTGGTGCGGTCTTAGCCAATTGAGTCTGTAGTTGCTGAGCGAAGATCAACAGGCCAACGCGCGATAGCCGAACGAAAGGGCTCTTTGTTCGGCTCACTCATCATTGTTTGCCAACCTGAGTTAAATGGCTCTGAGAGATATTAAATCAGCAAATTTGTATGACTTGGAGTTGTTCTCAACATGCAGCTCTAAAGAGTCATGGTTATACGATATTAAACTCCCAAATTCTGTTGTAGAGCGACCTTTGTATTCCAGAATTATTTTTGTGTACCGTGGTAGGTATTTTAGAATTTGGTCAACTTTACAAGCGACTCGAAATTTCAATACTCGGTTATCTCCGTCGGTTAATTGGTATTCTTTTCCACCGGGAAAATGATAGGTAATGACCGTGTCCTCGAAAGCGTCGATTCTCCCCCAGACTTCATATATTTTTTGTTTTTCATAACATATTTGTTTGTCATAACATAGATGAGTGCTTACTACGTACTCGCCATCGTCAATGGGGAAAGTGCCGCGTTCAGCAATTTTTCGCTCTACATAGGGTGTTATATCGGTCACTGTTTGAGCATCTCCGATGTTTTCGATTCTATAAGACTTGATTTCGCCGCCTTTGTCTCGAATACATTGAGTGCCTTTCAGGTGGCCAGTGTTCTCAGTGTTATTAGGGTATAGAAGTGCGATGATGGCCATTTCTGAAACTCCGAATGTCATGTGGAGTAAAGTTTATCGCTCTCAGCATGAAAGTCACCTGTAAGATATGACAGTTTTATATATCCTTACGGAATAAAAATTTTATTTTTATGGAGTGCAGGATGCTGGGAGTTTGTGTTAAACCCGATTTCTAAATACGGGCGTCTATACTGGAAAAGGGGTAACAATCCTCTAAAATTTTTAGTTTTTGTTATCCCGAGACCCGCCAACACTGAAGCGACACACTGCCTTTGATACGCAGGTGACGTCGCACACGAGCTATAGACCACTCCGGACCTGGCCAGTAGTTTGACGTCAAATTACAGGTGATGGCCCTATGATAATTAATCACCTGCACCAGAATTAATCTCGCTACAATCGCGCGCTTTGCCACCCTGGCACGGACGTCTCAAAACTGTTGCCCGCGAGAAATCCCATGCTCATCGGTAGTTATTCAACCTCCCTCGTCGTGATCTCCCTGTGCGTCGCGATCCTGGCCTCTTATACCGCGCTGGACCTGACCGGCCGCATTGCGACCGCCAAGGGCCGCGCGGTTTATTTGTGGATGGCCGGCGGGGCATTGGCCATGGGCGTGGGCGTCTGGTCGATGCACTTCATCGGCATGTTGGCCCTGCGCCTGCCGTTTGCCTTGGGCTTCGATATCGGCATTACCGCGCTGTCGTTGTTGATCGCGGTGATGTCCAGCGGCTTTGCCTTATGGCTGGTCAGCCAACCGCGCTTGCCCGCCTGGCAATTGGTGTTTGGCGCGCTGGTCATGGGCACCGGCATTGCCACCATGCATTACACCGGCATGGCCGCGATGCGCATGACCCCCGGTATCGACTACGACCCCACCTTGTTTGGAGCTTCTCTGTTAATAGCGGTCGTGGCCTCGGGCGCCGCCTTGCAGATAGCTTTCAACCTGCGGCGCAACACGCCGTATGTACGCCTGGCACGCGGCGGGGCGGCGGTGGTGATGGGGTTTGCCATCGTCGGTATGCATTACACCGGAATGGCCGCGGCACGCTTTGCCGATGAAAGCTACTGCGCTGCCGCGTTGGACGGCTTGACCGGCAAGGGCCTGGATAACCTGGTGCTGGTCACCACCCTGGCGGTGCTTGCCATCGCATTGCTGACCTCGTTGCTCGACGCGCGGCTGGAGGCCCGCACCGCGGTGCTCGCCGATTCCCTCAGCCTGGCCAATCAGGAGCTGACCCACCTGGCCCTGCATGACATGCTCACCGGTCTGCCTAACCGCACGTTGCTGGCCGATCGGATTCAACAGGCCATACAGGCGGTTAACGAGCAGGGCGGTTGCTTCGCCTTGATGTTTATCGACCTGGATGGCTTCAAGCCAGTCAACGATGCCTTTGGCCATCACATGGGCGACCAGTTGCTGCGCGAAGTCGGCCTGCGCCTGCGCGAAGACTTGCGCGGCCACGACACCCTGGCGCGCATCGGCGGTGATGAATTTGTGCTGTTGGTGCAACTGAGCCAGCCAGACGATGCCCTGCGCTTGGCCGAGCGGCAGGTCGGGCTGATCAACCGCTCATTCCAGGTGGCCGAGCATGAGCTGAAAATCTCGGCCAGTATCGGCATCGCTGTGTTCCCAGGTAACGGTGGCAACCCCCAGGAATTGTTGATGAACGCCGACGCCGCGATGTACCACGCCAAGGGCATGGGCAAGAACGGCTACAGCTTTTTCGACGTGTCGATGAACACCAATGCGCGCAAGCAATTGCAGTTGTTGCAGGACCTGCGCAACGCCCTCGACCAAGAGCAATTTCGCTTGTACTACCAACCCAAGTTCGATGCGGTCAGTGGTATTGCGGTGGGCGCCGAAGCGCTGGTGCGCTGGGAGCATCCGCAGCAGGGCCTGTTGTTGCCGGCCACCTTTATCGAACTGGCGGAAAAGACTGGCTTGATCATTCCCATCGGCGAGTGGGTGCTTAATGAAGCCTGCCGTCAGATGAGCGTGTGGTACGCGCTGGGTTATGAGCATTGGCGCATCGCCGTGAACCTGTCGGCGTTGCAGTTCTGCCATGCGGGGCTGGTCAAGAGTGTGGCCGACGCCCTTGATCGTCATCAGTTGCCGGCCAACAGCCTGACTCTGGAGATCACCGAAACCACCGCCATGAGCGATGCCGACGCGAGTATGACGGTGTTGCAGCAGCTCTCGGACATGGGCGTCGACCTGTCCATCGATGACTTCGGCACCGGCTATTCCAGCCTGATGTACCTCAAGCGGCTGCCGGCCAACGAGTTGAAGATCGACCGCGGTTTTGTGCGCGACCTTGAGCACGACAGCGATGACGCCGCCATCGTTTCGGCCATCGTTGCCCTCGGCCAGGCCTTGGGATTGCGGATTGTCGCCGAAGGCGTGGAAACGGACGTACAGCAGAGTTTCCTCACGCGGCTGGGCTGTAACTCCCTGCAGGGTTACTTGCTGGGGCATCCGCTGCCGGCCGATGGTTTCATGGCGGATATTCTGCGGTCCGAGGACGCACAGGCGCCTGACAAAAACAGTGCCTGACGGTTAGTATCGGATCCAACCCTAACGCCAGGTTGGATCAGGAGACCGTACGCATGGACAAAGTTGTCATCATCACCGGGGGCAGTCGCGGTATTGGCGCCGAAACGGCACTGCTGGCGGCGCGCGAAGGCTATCGCATCTGCATCAACTACCGCTCCGATGAAAAAGCCGCCCTGGGCGTTCTGGAACAGGTCCGTGGCCTGGGTGCCCAGGCGATTGCTGTGCGGGCTGATGTCAGCATCGAAGATGAAGTGATTGCGTTGTTTCATCGCGTCGACGCCGAGTTGGGCCGCGTGACCGCCCTGGTCAACAATGCCGGCACCGTGGCGCACAAGTCGCGGGTCGATGAGATGTCCGAATTCCGCATCCTTAACATCATGAGGACCAATGTGCTGGGGCCGATCCTGTGTGCCAAGCACGCGGTGTTGCGCATGTCGCCCAAACATGGCGGGCAGGGTGGCAGCATCGTCAACGTGTCCTCGGTGGCGGCGCGCCTGGGTTCGCCGGGTGAATACGTGGACTATGCAGCCTCCAAGGGCGCCCTCGACACCTTCACCATCGGCCTGTCCAAAGAAGTGGCAGGTGAGGGTATCCGCGTCAACGCAGTACGCCCCGGCTATATCTTTACCGACTTCCACGCCCTCAGCGGCGATCCGGATCGGGTCAGCAAGCTGGAGTCCGGCATTCCCATGGCCCGTGGAGGGCGGCCGGATGAAGTGGCGGAAGCGATTATCTGGTTGTTGTCGGATAAGGCGTCGTATGCCACCGGGACTTTTTTAGATTTGGGTGGCGGCCGTTGAGTCGGCAGCGTCTGTGCGGGCGCCATCGGGAGCAAGCCCCCTCCCACATTTTGATCGGGTTCACACAGTCCAAGTGTGGGAGGGGGCTTGCTCCCGATGGCGTCAGAAAGAGCAACCCCCCCTCCCTCAAAACGACCGCACAATCCGCCCCAACGTCTCCATCGCCTTCTCCGAGGCCTCGGTCCACGGGCTGCCATAGTTCAGGCGAATACAGTTTCTGAAGCGCTGGGTCGCCGAAAAAATCGGCCCCGGTGCAATGCTGATGCCTTGCGCCAGCGCCATCTGGAACAACTTCAATGAGTCCGTTTGTTCCGGCAATTCCAGCCACAGGAAATACCCTCCGGCCGGCTGGCTGACGCGGGTCTGCGCCGGGAAATACCGAGCGATGGCGGCGAGCATGGCGCTTTGTTGCTCCTCCAGGGCATAACGCAATTTGCGAAGGTGGCGGTCATAGCCGCCATGTTGCAGGTAGTCGGCAATCGCCGCCTGGGCTGGCATCGACGGGCACAGCGAGGTCATCAGCTTGAGACGTTCGACCTTTTGCGCATAGCGCCCGGCGGCGACCCAGCCGACGCGGTAGCCGGGCGCCAGGCTCTTGGCAAAGGAACCGCAGTGCATCACCAGTCCTTCGGTGTCGAAGGCTTTGGCCGGCTTGGGCGCCTGTTGCCCGTAATACAGCTCGGCGTACACATCGTCCTCAATCAGCGGCACCTGGTGACTGCGCAACAGCTCAACCAGTGCCTGCTTCTTTTCTTCCGGCAACGTTGCGCCCATGGGGTTCTGGAAACTGGTCATGGTCCAGCAGGCCTTGATCGGATAGCGCGCAAGGGCTTGCGCCAGGGCGCCGAGGTCGATGCCGTCGCGCGGGTGCACCGGAATTTCCACCGCCTTGAGCTTCAGGCGTTCCAGCACTTGCAGGCAGGCATAGAACGCCGGGGCCTCAATGGCCACCAGATCGCCCGGTTCCGTCACGGCTTGCAGGCACAAGTTCAGGGCTTCCAGGGCGCCATTGGTGATCAGCAGTTCTTCCATCGGCAGCATCAGGCCGCCGACCATGTAGCGCAGGGCAATTTGTCGACGCAACTGCGGATTGCCCGGCGACATGTCGGTGACCACCAGGCGCGGGTCCATTTCACGGCTGGCGCTGGCCAGGGATCGCGCCAGGCGTTGCAACGGGAACAGCATCGGGCTGGGGAACGCCGAGCCGAAGGGCACTGTATTGGGGTCTTTGATCGAGTCGAGCACGGAAAACACCAACTCGCTGACATCCACCTCGGTGGACTCGTGCACCTGCTCGCTCACCGCCGGCTCAGAGAACGGGCTCGGTGCATGGGTGTTGACGAAGTAGCCGGAACGCGGCCGAGCACGGATCAGGCCACGGCGTTCCAGCAGGTAATAGGCCTGGAACACTGTGGACGGGCTGACGCCGTAGGTTTGGCTGGCGTAGCGCACCGACGGCACACGTTGGCCAGGCCCCAGGACGCCAGAGCGGATCAGTTCGGCAATGTCTTCGGCGAATTTTTCGTAGCGTTTCATAGGGGCCTTAACAATGTTTATACGAGCGCAGATCCAATCCGGGAGAGGGCAAGCCGCTCCCACATCGGATTCTCACTGATTTAGATAGATCTCAGCGGTTCAACGGCGCCACAAAGCGGCTGTCGGCAACGCTATAGATCCCTGGCTCATCTAGATCCATCACTTTGAAGCGCAACGTCTGAGAACTGCTCGCGGGTTTCTCCGCGAGCAATGCCACCGACACCGGCACATCTATGATTTCCCCCGGCGCCAGGCTGATCTCGGTCTTGCCTTGCAGTTGGAAGCCGTCGGCCTCCACGAGCTCCACCCGATAATCCTGGCGTTGCTGGGTCTTGTTGATGACCTTGAGGCTGTAGATGTTTTCGATCTGGCCCTGGGCGTTCTCGCGGAACATGCCACGGTCTTTGGTCACGTCCAGCGACACCATCGGCCGCTCCACCAGTGCTACTACCAGCGCGGCAATCATCACCAGCAGCACCGCACTGTAGCCGATCAGACGGGGCCGTAGCAGACGGGTTTTGCCGCCTTGCAGTTGATGCTCGCTGGTATAGCTCACCAGACCACGGGCATAACCCATTTTGTCCATGATCGAATCACAGGCGTCGATGCAGGCCGCGCAGCCGATGCATTCCATTTGCAGGCCATCGCGGATATCAATGCCGGTGGGGCAGACCTGCACGCACAGGTGGCAGTCAATGCAGTCACCCAGGCCGACATCGGCCGGCTTGACCTCGCGTTTGCGCGGGCCGCGGTTCTCGCCACGGGCGCTGTCGTAGGAAATGGTCAGGGTGTCTTTATCGAACATCACGCTCTGGAACCGCGCATACGGACACATGTGCATGCACACCGCCTCACGCAGCCAACCGGCATTGATGTAGGTCGCGGCGGTGAAAAACAGCACCCAGAACAGGCTCACGCCCCCCATTTGCCAAGTCAGCAGTTCCTCGGCCAACGGGCGGATAGGCGTGAAGTAGCCGACAAAGGTCAGCCCAGTCAGCACGCTGATACCCAGCCACAGCGTGTGCTTGGCCGAGCGCCTTGCCAGTTTGTTGAGGCTCCAGGGCGCGGCTTGCAGCTTGATGCGTTGGTTACGTTCGCCCTCAGTGACCTTTTCGCACCACATAAACAACCACGTGAACGAGCTTTGCGGGCAGGTATAGCCGCACCACACGCGGCCGGCGAACACGGTGATCGCGAACAGGCCGAAGGCGCAGATAATCAGCAGTGCCGACAGCAGGATGAAATCCTGGGGCCAGAACGTCGCGCCAAAAATATGGAATTTGCTTTCCGCCAGATCCCACAGCACGGCTTGGCGCCCGCCCCAGTTCAGCCACACGGTGCCGAAAAACGCCAGGAACAGAAAGCCGGCACCGGCTACGCGCAAGGTGCGGAACAGTCCGGTGAAGCTGCGGGTATGGATCAGGGTGTCGCTGGATTTGGCCTTCACCTTCTTTGGGTGTATGGGCTCAAAGGTTTCCACGGTTGGGATTCGTTCGCTCATGGTCGTTCGCTCATCAGCCTCCATCAGGCGGACGAACTATGGGCCGGGGACTGTTTGCATAACAGACTCAGCTAGCGCGATAAAAAGCGGATCAGATGGTCCGTGTGGTGAGCTCTGCGACAATCTGCTGCACCCCGGCGCGCCTGGGGTGCAGGGGCATTTCAGCGGTAATGATACAGATCAATCAAATCAGCGAACCAGGCTCCGTGGCCTTCACATGGTTGCGTCCGTCTGTCGCGCCTTCGACGGTCAAGGCGTCCGCTTCAGCTTCGGTGATGTAGGTGCGCTCGCCCGCAAGTTCTACGTAGGACATGGACTTGTCATCGTCCGTCAATATCTTCACTCGGGTGGCGGGGACGCTCTGTTCCTGGCCATTGTCGTCGAGCGTGAAATAGCACAGGTGGTTTTCAATACGCAGGGTCATGTCGAACTCCTTTCTCATCGGCTATGAACCTTAGGGGATGGTGCCGTGGCGTGGTTCAAGGCAACTGACTGGCGGTAGGCGCTGTCCATGACTTAACCGCTTCTTTAAAGGACAGGATCCATGGACGCTTGGTGGCATGAAGTGTGGCAAACCCTGCAGGCCGAGTTCGCCGATATCGGCGATGCCAAACAACTGACCCAGATCACCGTGCGCCTGCTGATCGCCGCCGTACTCGGCGGCATCCTGGGGTTTGAGCGCGAGAGCAAGGGCAAGGCCGCCGGGGTACGGACCCACATGCTGGTGGCGTTGGGCGCCGCGCTGTTTGTGATGGTGCCGCAGATGTCAGGTAATCAGGCGGATGCCATGAGTCGCGTAGTGCAGGGCGTGATCGCGGGGATCGGCTTTCTCGGCGCAGGCACGATCATCAAAGGCAAGGATGATGAAGAGGGGCATGTCAAAGGCCTAACCACCGCCGCCGGCCTGTGGATGACCGCTGCGATTGGGGTCTCGGCCGGGTTGGGCCGGGAATCGACAGCGGTCCTGAGTACGTTGCTGGCCTTGGCGGTGTTCAGCGTGATGCCGAAAATCGTCAAGCGTTTCGAGAAGGACTGACGATCACAGGGGGCATGGTTGTCGGCGGCTCTTCCACCGGTGGCGGCTCATTTTCGGGCGGCTCTTTTTCTGGAATCGGCTCCGGTTCGGTGGGCGGCAGGGTCGGATTGTCGATATTAGGATCAGGGGTTTCAGCCGGGATCGGGATATTCATCGGTGTGGCCTCCTTTGTGCTTTGCTCTACCGGTGGACAACCGCCCGGGCGATTTGATTCCCCGCTCAATGGCGGAACATCCACCTGAACTTTTGACCAAGCCTCAGGCTCGGACCTATTACGGCCCTGCTCAGGGAGAGCGTCGCCGTCTCAGAATTCGGATCAAGCAAAGAGCGTCCACAGGGCGTAAGGGGAAGATGCTCGATGACTGCTGAAACTCAGGTTCCAGATGTTTCCTTATTGCCGCTGTCCCAGGCGCTGTTGCTGCCCAGGATTGCAATCGAAAGCACCATGCCTGTGATTGATGGCGGTGAATTCGCCGTTAAGGCCGCAGTGGGCCAGCGGGTCACCGTGACCAGCAAGGTGTTCGCCGATGGCCACGACAAACTCGCGGTATTGATCCGCTGGCGCCCGCTGCAGGACGAAAGCTGGCACAGCGTGGTGATGGCGGATGTGGGCAACAACGGTTGGGAGGGCGCATTTACCGTCACCGACCAGGGCCCTCACGAATACTGCATCGAAGCCTGGATCGATACCTTCGCCAGCTTTTGCTACGAGCTGCGCAAAAAGCACGAGGCTGGTGTGCCGGTTAGCCTGGAGTTGCAGGAAGGCCGCAGCCTGGTGTTGCAGGCCGCCGAACGCAGTGACAACGAACTGCGCGATCGCTTGATGCTGCTGCACCACGAACTGTCCGGCCTGCTGGAAACCGAGCAGGTCGCACTATTTCTGCACGAAGACAGTGCACATTTGATGACTCAGGCCGATCACCGCGCCTATTTGAGCATCAGTGCCGTATACCCGATTGATGTGGAGCGTGAAGCGGCGCAATTCGCCAGCTGGTACGAGCTGTTTCCGCGCTCGATCACTGATGATCCGGCCCGTCACGGCACCTTCAACGATGTGCACGCACGCCTGCCGATGATCCATGACATGGGCTTCGACGTGCTGTACTTCCCGCCGATCCACCCCATCGGCCGCAGCCACCGCAAGGGCAAGAACAATTCCCTCACCGCCGGCCCTGACGATCCGGGCAGCCCGTACGCCATTGGCAGCGAGGAGGGCGGCCACGAAGCCATCCACCCGCAACTGGGCAGTCGCGATGATTTTCGCCGCCTGGTCCAGGCTGCCGCCGATCATGGCCTGGAAATCGCGTTGGACTTTGCCATCCAGTGCTCCCAGGATCACCCGTGGCTCAAGCAGCATCCGGGTTGGTTCAACTGGCGTCCGGACGGGACGATCAAATACGCCGAAAACCCGCCGAAAAAGTACCAGGACATCGTTAACGTCGACTTCTATGCGGCGGACGCGATTCCCAGTCTCTGGACGGAGTTGCGCGACATCGTAGTGGGCTGGGTGGAAGAGGGCGTGAAGACCTTTCGCGTCGACAACCCCCACACCAAACCGCTGCCGTTCTGGCAATGGCTGATCAGCGATGTGCGTTCAAAGTACCCCGAGGTGATCTTCCTGGCTGAAGCCTTCACCACGCCTGCGATGATGGCGCGGCTGGGCAAGGTCGGTTATTCCCAGAGCTACACCTACTTCACCTGGCGCAATACCAAGGCTGAATTGAGCGAGTACTTCACTCAGTTGAACCAGTCGCCGTGGCGCGAGTGCTACCGGCCGAACTTCTTCGTCAATACGCCGGACATTAACCCAGCCTTCCTGCACGAGTCCGGCCGCCCAGGCTTTTTGATCCGGGCCGCGCTGGCGACCATGGGCTCGGGCCTGTGGGGCATGTATTCCGGTTTTGAACTGTGTGAATCAGCGCCGGTGCCGGGCAAAGAGGAATACCTGGACTCGGAGAAATATGAAATCCGCCCGCGGGACTTCACCGCGCCCGGCAACATCATTGCCGAGATTGCCCAGCTCAACCGTATCCGCCGGCAAAATCCGGCGTTGCAGACGCATTTGGGGTTGAAGCTCTACACCGCCTGGAATGACAACATCCTGTACTTCGGCAAGCGCAGTGAGGATGGCAGTAACTTCATTCTGGTGGCGATCAACCTCGATCCATTCAACGCCCAGGAAGCGCACTTTGAGTTGCCGCTGTGGGAACTGGGGCTGCCGGATGATGCGCAGACCCAAGGCGAAGACCTGATGAACGGCCATCGCTGGACCTGGTATGGCAAGACCCAATGGACACGCCTTGATCCGCAGATGCCGTTTGGAATCTGGCGCATCACGGTTGCCTAAGTCTTGCGCAGATCCATTGTGGGAGGGGGCTTGCCCACTCCCACAACGATCGCATCGCGTCCGCAGAATTTAAGTCATTCAGGAGTTTCCAATGGCGAAGAAACCTAACCCTGCCACCTTTATCAAAGACCCGCTCTGGTACAAGGACGCGGTGATCTACCAGGTTCACGTCAAATCCTTTTTTGACTCCAACAACGACGGCATCGGTGACTTCCCCGGGCTGATCGCCAAGCTCGATTACATCGCCGACCTCGGCGTGAATACCATTTGGTTATTGCCGTTTTATCCCTCGCCTCGCCGCGATGACGGCTATGACATCGCCGAATACCGTGGCGTACACAGCGACTACGGCACCCTGGCCGACGCCAAGCGCTTTATCGCCGAGGCCCATAAGCGTGGATTGCGGGTGATTACTGAGCTGGTGATCAACCACACCTCCGACCAGCACCCGTGGTTCCAGCGTGCCCGCAAGGCCAAGCCTGGTTCGGCGGCGCGGGACTTCTATGTGTGGTCCGATGACGACCAGAAGTACGATGGCACGCGCATCATTTTCCTCGACACCGAGAAGTCCAACTGGACTTGGGACCCGGTCGCCGGCCAGTACTTCTGGCACCGTTTCTATTCTCACCAGCCCGACCTCAACTTCGACAACCCGCAAGTGATGAAGGCCGTGTTGTCGGTGATGCGTTACTGGCTGGACATGGGCATTGACGGCCTGCGCCTGGACGCCATCCCGTACTTGATCGAGCGCGACGGCACCAACAACGAGAACCTCCCCGAAACCCACGATGTGCTCAAGCAGATCCGCGCCGAAATCGACGCCAACTACCCGGACCGCATGTTGCTTGCCGAAGCCAACCAATGGCCGGAAGACACTCAGCTGTATTTCGGTGACAAAAAGGGCGACGACGGCGATGAATGCCACATGGCGTTCCACTTCCCGCTGATGCCGCGCATGTACATGGCCCTGGCCCAGGAAGATCGCTTCCCCATCACCGATATTCTGCGCCAGACCCCGGAGATTCCCGCCAACTGCCAATGGGCGATCTTCCTGCGCAACCATGATGAGTTGACCCTTGAAATGGTCACCGACAAAGAGCGCGATTACCTGTGGAATTACTACGCCGCAGATCGGCGCGCGCGCATCAACCTGGGGATTCGTCGCCGTCTGGCACCGTTGCTGGAGCGGGATCGCCGTCGCGTGGAATTGCTTAACAGCCTGCTGCTGTCGATGCCTGGTACGCCGACGTTGTATTACGGCGATGAAATCGGCATGGGCGATAACATCTACCTCGGCGACCGCGACGGTGTGCGCACGCCGATGCAGTGGTCCATCGACCGTAACGGCGGCTTCTCCCGCGCCGATCCGGCCAGCCTGGTGCTGCCGCCGATCATGGACCCGCTGTACGGCTACCAGTCGGTCAACGTCGAAACCCAGACTCAAGACCCGCACTCACTGCTTAACTGGAATCGGCGCATGTTGGCGGTGCGCAAGCAATCCAAGGCGTTTGGGCGGGGCAGTTTGAAAATGCTCTCGCCCAGCAATCGCCGCATCCTGGCCTATACCCGTGAATACACCGGGGAAGACGGCCGTACGGAAATTATCCTGTGTGTGGCCAACGTGTCCCGCAGCGCCCAGGCGGCGGAATTGGACCTCTCTGCCTTCGCGGGAATGGTGCCGGTGGAGATGCTTGGCGGAAACGCTTTCCCGCCCATTGGCCAGTTGAATTTCCTGCTGACGCTGGCGCCCTACGGCTTCTATTGGTTTGTATTGGCGGCGGAAAACCAGATGCCCAGTTGGCATGTGGAACCGGCGCAGAGCATCCCTGACTTCACCACTCTGGTACTGAAAAAACGCATGGAAGAATTGCTCGAAGAACCTTGTCGCACCACCCTGGAGCAGACCTCGTTGCCGGCCTGGCTGCCCAAGCGGCGCTGGTTCGCCGGTAAGGACACCGCCATCGACAGCGTGAACATCGCTTACGGCGTGCGGTTTGGCGACCCGGAGCATCCGGTGTTGCTCAGTGAAATTGATGTCACCAGCGGCGGCCAAGTCAGTCGCTATCAACTGCCCTTTGGCTTCCTGGGTGAAGATCAGTTCACCAGTGCCTTGCCGCAACAATTGGCCCTGGCTCGTGTGCGGCGTACGCGGCAGGTGGGGCTGGTCACCGATGCCTTCAGCCTGGAGCACTTCATCCGCGCGGTGATCCAGGGTCTGCAGGCGGGTACGGTGCTTACTTCCAGCGAAGGCGATTTACGTTTTGAAGCTACGCCGCACCTGGCCCCGCTGCAACTGACGGACGACGCCCAAGTACGCTACTTGTCGGCCGAGCAGTCCAACAGTTCGGTGGTGGTAGGCGAGAGCCTGGTGCTCAAGTTGATCCGCAAAGTCAGCGCCGGCGTACACCCGGAGCTGGAAATGAGCGCCTACCTCACCGCTGCCGATTACCCGAATATCTCGCCGCTGCTGGGCTCGATGATTCGTCGCGACGCCGACGGCCAGGACAACCTGCTGATGATTGCCCAGGGTTATTTGAGCAATCAGGGCGACGCCTGGAGCTGGACCCAGAACAACCTGGAGCGCGCGATTCGCGATGAATTGGCGCAGGCCATTTCCGAGCAGGAACAGCACTACAACGCCTTGGGTGAACTGGCGGACTTTGCCGGGTTGCTCGGCCAGCGCTTGGGGGAAATGCACCTGGTGCTAGGCGCGAAGACTGACAACAAGGACTTCAAACCCGAAGTCACTACGGCCAAGGACACTCAGGCCTGGGCCAAGGACGTGGGCGCACAGCTTGACCGCGCGCTGCAATTGCTCAAGTTGCATCAACACACATTGAACCCGGCGGATCAGGCACTGGTCAGTGACTTGCTGGCGCAGAAAAAAGCCATCGGCGCCCATGTCCAGGCGTTGGCGAAAGCCACGTTGGGCGGGCTGCGTATTCGGGTTCACGGTGATTTGCACCTGGGCCAGGTACTGGTGGTGAAGGGCGATGCTTACCTGATCGACTTTGAAGGCGAGCCAGCCAGGCCATTGCATGAGCGGCGTGGCAAGCACAGCCCGTATAAAGATGTGAGCGGCGTACTGCGCTCGTTTGATTACGCGGCGGCCATGGCCTTGAATGTGCAAGGTGTGGATCATTCGCCGCAAGCCGATCTGGCCCGCAGGCGCGTGACCGATCGCTATCTGAATGAAGCACGCGAGGCATTTATCCAGGCTTATCAGACAGCTACGTCTACACTGGCGCATGACTGGCAGGATGCCAAAGGCCAGGACGCCGCGCTGACCTTGTTCAGCCTGGAGAAGGCCGCGTACGAAGTGGCTTACGAAGCGGAGAATCGCCCGACCTGGCTACCTGTGCCCCTGCAAGGGCTGCACGGGTTGCTCAGCGGGCTAGCACCTCTATCTAAAACTGCACGCGGTGGGGAGACGTCATGAATTACACGCATAAAGAACCGCTGCAGCCTAAGTTGACTGCCATGCCGGCGTCCAAGGACGTCGAAGCGCTGGTGCGCGCCGAGCACCATGACCCGTTCTCGATCCTCGGGCCACATGATGACGAGCAGGGTGGGCAATTTATCCGCGCATTCCTGCCGGAAGCTCTGAGCGTCCAGGTGTTGGCGCAGGACAGTGGCGAGCCGATCGGCAGCCTGGACGCGACCCAGGTGCCGGGCTTGTTTGTCGGGCACTTCACCACGCGCCAGGCCTACCTGCTGAAGATCCAGTGGGCCGGCGGTGAGCAAATTACCGAAGACCCCTACAGTTTCAGCCAGTTGTTGCTGGGCGAAATGGACCTGTACCTGTTTGCCGAAGGCAACCATCGCGACCTCAGCAGCTGCCTGGGTGCACAGGTGACCAGCGTCGATGGCGTGCAGGGCGTGCGCTTTGCCGTGTGGGCGCCGAATGCGCGGCGGGTGTCGGTGGTGGGCGATTTCAATATCTGGGACGGTCGCCGCCATCCGATGCGCCTGCGCCATCCTTCGGGCGTATGGGAGCTGTTTATCCCGCGTCTGCAACCGGGTGCGGCCTACAAGTACGAGATCCTGGGTGCCAATGGGATTTTGCCGCTCAAGGCTGACCCCATGGCATTGGCCACTCAACTGCCGCCGGACACTGCGTCGAAAGTCGCTCCGCCGTTGCAGGTGGATTGGCAGGACCATGAGTGGATGCAGTCGCGCAGCGAAAAGCAGAAATCCTCCGCACCGCTGTCGATCTATGAGTTGCACGTGGGCTCCTGGCAATGCGAGCTGGACGAGGCCGGCGAAGTCGCCCGCCAATACGGCTGGCGTGAACTGACGGAACGGCTGATCCCGTACGTGCAGCAACTGGGTTTCACCCATATTGAACTGATGCCGATCATGGAGCACCCGTTTGGTGGCTCCTGGGGCTATCAAGCGTTGTCGCAGTTCGCCCCGAGTGCGCGCTTTGGCTCGCCGGAAGATTTCGCCTATTTCGTCAATGCGCTGCACCAGGCCGATATCGGCGTGATCCTTGACTGGGTACCGGCGCATTTCCCCACCGATACCCACGGACTGGCACAGTTTGACGGCACGGCGCTGTACGAATACGCCAACCCGCTGGAAGGTTTCCACCAGGATTGGGACACGCTGATCTACAACTTGGGCCGCACCGAAGTTCACGGCTTTATGCTGGCGTCGGCCCTGCATTGGCTTAAACACTTCCATATCGACGGGCTGCGTGTGGATGCGGTGGCGTCGATGCTGTACCGCGATTACTCGCGCAAGGCCGGTGAATGGGTGCCCAACCGCCACGGCGGTCGTGAGAACCTGGAAGCCATCGACTTCCTGCGTCACCTGAACGACGTAGTGGCCTTGGAGGCTCCTGGCGCGTTGGTGATCGCCGAGGAATCCACCGCCTGGCCCGGTGTGAGCCAGCCGACCCAACAGGGCGGCCTGGGCTTCAACTACAAGTGGAACATGGGCTGGATGCACGATTCGCTGCATTACATCCAGCAAGACCCGGTGTATCGCGCCCATCACCACAACGAGCTGAGCTTTGGCCTGGTGTATGCCTGGTCCGAGCGTTTTATCCTGCCGATTTCCCACGATGAGGTGGTGCACGGCAAGCACTCGTTGATCGACAAGATGCCCGGCGACCGCTGGCAGAAATTTGCCAACCTGCGTGCCTACCTGGCGTTCATGTGGATGCATCCCGGCAAGAAGCTGTTGTTCATGGGCTGCGAATTCGGCCAGTGGCGCGAGTGGAACCACGACCAGCAACTGGACTGGTACTTGTTGCAGTACGCCGAGCACAAAGGCGTGCAGAAGCTGGTCGGCGACTTGAACCGTCTGTACCGCGAAGAGCCGGCCCTGCATGAGCAGGACGATGCGCCGCAAGGTTTCCAATGGCTGATCGGCGATGACGCGATCAACAGTGTCTACGCGTGGCTGCGCTGGAGCAAAGACGGCAAGCCCGTGCTGGTGGTGGCTAACTTCACACCGGTGCCGCGCGAGTCCTATTCCGTTGGTGTGCCGTTTGCCGGGCGCTGGAGTGAGGTGATCAACAGTGATGCGGACATGTATGCCGGTTCCAACTTCGGTAATGGCGGCGAAGTCTTTACACAGGATGAACCGCGCCATGGGCAACCGGTGTCGCTGTCGCTGAATTTGCCGCCGCTGGGGGTGTTGATTCTGCGACCTGAAGGGGGTTAACCGCTCTGCCGCGCGGGATTCAGTTGTCCGCGGTGCTGGCAGGGTGCCACAATGGCGCCTTTGTCATGGCAGTCGAATCAGGCGAATTTCATGAATGGCCTTGGGCGTGAGCAGGACCAGGATTGCGTTATAGAAGAGCAGGTGCGGACTGACCGTCTGCACCAGCTGTTCCGGCAGTCATTTGCCGCCATTTTGGGCAGTTACCTGGCGGCTACCATGCTCTGCTGGCTGTGTTGGGATCGCTTCGACCACGACGTTATGCTGGTCTGGATGCTGTTGCTCACAGCGTCGTCGCTGCTGCGAGTGAAGATGTTCATGGACTGGTTTCGCTGCCCCAACAGCGAGCGCACGCCGGCTCGCTGGGAGCGCCGCTACTGGGTCACTCTCGTGCTCTCTGCCGGTATCTGGGGCGCCGGTGCGTTAGCGGTGATGCCAGCGGATGATCGGCTGTCCCAGGTGCTGGTGATGTTGTTCACCGTGGGCATGTCGGTCAGCGCGGTGTCGTGTTACTCGGCCTATCGCTACATGACGCTGGCGTCTATCGGCCTGGTATTGCTGCCGTGCACCTTCTGGCTGCTGTTCCAGCCGGCTCCCATGCAGGTGGGTGTTGCCATCGCGGTGCTGGTGTTCACGACCTTTGTCGCCAGCGCCACGCGCAAATTGTCCGATGCGCTGGAAAAGGCGTTTCGCCTGACTCGGCAAATGGAAAGAGCCCACAACATTTCAACCCGTGCCGCACAGACCGATGAGCTGACCGGGCTGATGAACCGTCGTGCATTCTTCGAACATGCCCATTCGCTGTACGCACAATGCCGACACAACCAACAGCCGCTGTGCGCGCTGATGCTGGACATGGACCACTTCAAGCACATCAACGACACCTACGGACACCAGGCCGGCGACCAAGTGTTGCGCCAGATTGGAGGGGTGATCAGTGCGTCGTTTCGCAAGTCTGATGTGTATGGCCGTCTGGGCGGTGAGGAGTTTGCGGTATTGCTGCCCAATACCTCGCTGGAAACCGCTCGGGGTATTGCCGAGCAGTTGATCAAGGCGATTTCCGGATTGCCGGCCGAACCGGTCACGGGGCTTTCAGCCAGCTTGGGTGTTGCCTCGGCCCATGCGCTGGACGGGGACTTGCATGGCCTGATGAACACCGCCGACAAGGCGCTGTACCGGGCCAAGGCGCTGGGCCGCAACCAAGTGGCCGTGGCGGAGTAGGGCGACGCTCAGTCCTTGAGTGTTGCCTTGATCAATACCTGCGAAAGTTGTTCGGCCGAGTAAGGCTTGGGCAGAAACTCGAAGCCTTCATAGCCGCTTTCTGCCAGCTCCTCGCTGTAACCCGAGGTCAACACCACCGGCAGGTCGGCACGACGCTGGCGTAGCAGCTTGGCCATGGCGACGCCGGTGATACCGGGCATCACGACGTCGGAGAAGATGACGTCAAAGGCCATTCCATCCTGGCCGGCCAAGCTCAGGGCTTGTTCGGCATCGGTCGCCCAGGCGGTCTGATAGCCCAAGTCTTCAAGGATTTGGCGGGCAAACCGCCCGACCTCCAGGTTGTCTTCCACGATCAGCACCCGACACTGGGTTGTGTCGTGGGGCATGGCGAGCGTTCCCTGAGGGCTTTGGGGCGGCACATCCTGTGCTTCGACCTGGGGCAGATACAGGGTAAATACGCTGCCTTGGCCGGGCGTGCTGGACACATCGATATTGCCCCCCGACTGCTTGGCGAACCCGAAGACCTGCGACAGACCCAGGCCGGTGCCTTTGCCGACGGCCTTGGTGGTAAAGAACGGCTCGAAAATCCGCTCCACGGTGTCGGCGGCAATACCCGGCCCGGTATCAGCCATGGAGATGGCGATATACGGTTGGCGTGACCCCGCATCGCCACGGATACGTGGCAGCGGCTTGCGCCCGACCACCCGTAGGCTCAGCGTACCCTGGCCGCCCATGGCGTCCCGGGCATTGAGGGCGATGTTGATCAGCGCGGTTTCAAACTGGCTCGCGTCGATGCGGGCGAAACAGGCCTGTGACGGCATCTCGACCTGCACCTGAATGCGTGCGCCGGTGACGCTTTCCAGCATCTCGCCAATGTTCTGTACCCGCTGGCCTACGTCGAAGACCTCCGGGTTGAGCGGTTGTCGACGGGCAAAGGCGAGCAACTGGCTGGTCAGCTTGCTGGCCCGCTCCACGGTATCCGAAACGGCGCTCATGTAGCGCTGGCGGCGCTCTTCCGACAGGCCTGGCTGCCGCAAAAAATCCACCGAGGAGCGAATGATCGTGAGCAGGTTGTTGAAGTCATGGGCGACGCCGCCGGTCAACTGCCCGATGGCTTCGAGTTTCTGGGATTGGTGCAACGCGGCTTCGGCTTGGGCCAGCGCCTGTGTGCGTTCCTCCACCCGCTGTTCCAGGTAGGTGTTCAGCTCGGCATACGCTGCCAGACCTTCACGGACCTCGGCATCGGCGCGCACGCGTTCGATATGGGCCCAGGAGCGCTCGGTGACTTCCCTCAACAAGGCCAGGTCGTAGGGTGACCATGGGCGTGGGGATTTGTCGTGGACGGCCATCAATGCAGTCAGGCGTCCGTTCTTGATCAGAGGCATGCAGATAGTCGCAGTCACCCCCAGGGACTGGAAGGCCGCAGACTCTTCGGGTGGCAGCTCGCGCAGGTTGTCGCAGATCACCAGAGGCTCGCCAGCCCGCAGGCAGTTGACGGCCGCCTCGCCGAACGCTGCCAGGCTGTAGCGACCGACAATGCTCGGCGAGCCGGGCGCGGTCCAGTTGTCGCGAATGGTAAAGCCGTCTTCATCGGCGTCCATGTCGGCGTAGGCGCAATTGCTCACTTGCAGGTGTTCGGCGAGCAACTGGGTAGTGCGGGTCATGATGGCTTCGGCATCGGCCGCATTGACCACGGCGTTGCCAATGGCATCCAGCACTTCCAGGCGTCTGGCGAGAAACACCGTGGCAGTGGTTTCGGTCACGGTGTCGAGCAAGCCGACCACGTGGCCTTGGGGATCACGGATCGGGCTATAGCAGAAAGTGAAGTAGGCTTGTTCCCGCGCCTGGCCGCGTTCAACCACGAGGGGAAAGTTTTCGATATAGGTGGCATGCCCCTGGAACGCCGCGTCGGCGATATGGCTGACGTCAGCCCACACCTCGCGCCATATGTCACTGAACGGTCTTCCCAAGGCATAGGGCTTATTGCCCAGTATCGGAATAAAGGCGTCGTTGTAGATCGTGATCAACTGGGGCCCCCAGACAATGGCCTGGGGAAAGCTCGACGCGAAACACAGCGCGACGGTGGTCTTCAGAACGTCCGGCCATTGCTCCAGCGGACCGAGAGGCGTGTTGGCCCAATCATGCTGAATTACCCGTTCAGCCATGTCGCTGCTGCTTTGCAGCCAATTCATCATTGGGGGAACACCTTGTTATCGAGAGTCTTCAGCGCGCCTTTCAGTGGGTGGCGCAAAGCTACAGACCCGGTTGAACGCTGCCAGTTCAGCGCAATTATCCGATAGATGGCGTTTTGATGCTTTACTCATTTGAGTCGTTTGGATCCGCCGAGGTTGGGCGCTTGCCCAACCTTCATTGCGTGCCGAACAAACCGGTCCAGTAAATGCCCGCATCACTCTTCGGGTCCATGGCGTAGGCCGCGCCCAGTTCTCGAAATTGCGGGTTCATCAGGTTGGCACAATGACCGGGGCTGGCGAGCCAGCCATCGACCACCTTGCGCGGGGTGTCCAGGCCGGCGGCGATGTTTTCGCCGATGTTTTTGGCGATGTATCCGGCCAGCTCGGCGCGGTCGCCGGGCGTGCGGCCGTCGTGGTCCAGATGGTCGAAGAAATTGCCGTTGGCCATGTTGCGCGTGTGGCTGTTGGCGGCGCTGGCCAGGGTGTCGTTCCACGACAACGGGGTGGTCGCGGTAAATGCCTGGGTGCCGCATTGGCGAGGTTGTGTACGGGCGGCGTTGATCAAGTCCAGCAGTTTCCGGCCTTCAGTCTGCCAATCCCCCAGTCCGCTGGACAGTAAGGGCCGGGCCAGCACGATGCGCCAGTCCTGACCGCTGTTGCTCACGCCGATGTCGATAAATTGCGGATCCAGCACCACCCGGCAGAAGCTCTCGCGCACCGCCTTCATGGCGGACTGAGCATCCTTGGGACCGGACAGGCTGATGGCCTGCACGTTCACCATCGGATACGCGGCCCGGGCCAGCGCCTGCTGAAGGTCGCCGACGTTAGTGGCCGGCAGCACCAGCCGTGTGTCGCTCGCCAGTGGCGGCAGTTCCTGGGAACCCTGGTCACCGCAGCGCTGCACTTGGCTGCGGTACTCGTTGATCTGTTGCACCAGCTGACTTTCTTCATTCGCCATCGCGCTGGCGCAGAACACCGTACTGGCGGCCAGCGTCGTAAGACCCATCATCAATGACAGAACGCGCATGGACGTTACCCTTGAGCTTGAAAGTGCCCATGATGCGCGATGTAACCCCATCTGGCGCAACGCCTTTTTTGTTTTTTTGCCTCAGTGGGGGTTATGAAGGCCGTTCACGGCGCGGTTGCGGCCCGATGCCATCACCGCGGCCAGGAGGATCAAGCCGCACGCGACGGCGAAGGTTGCGTGCAGGCCATTCGCCAGTGATTGTGGGGTGGCGTGGGTTATATCGGGTGCAGTCCAGGCGAATACGGCACTGAGTGCCCAAGCACCGACAATCAGGCCGAGGTTGCGCGACAGGTTCAATAGACCCGAGACCGTGCCGCGCCGAATCGCAGCGACATTGCGCATCACGGCGGTATTGTTCGCCGCCTGGAAGAGGCTGTAGCCCGCCGTCAAAACAATCAGCGCGCCCAGGTAGGTGAACAACCCCGAAGCCAACGTCAGCAGCAGGGCACCGCACAGCAGAATACCGAGCCCGCTGCAGGTCATGCGTTGGCTGCCCAGGCGGTCGGTCAGGCGGCCCGCCGGTATGCCGGTGATTGCTGCGACACAGGGCCCGACCGCCATGGCCAGGCCCATCGAGGCCGGGTCGAGCCCCAAACCACGGGACAGGTAAAACGGCCCGACAACAAAGGTGGCCATGATCACCGCCGCTACCAGCGCGCTCATCGCCAAGCCCGTGCGCAATGATGAATCCTTTAACAACGCCCAGATACCCAGGTCGCTGGATGCCGGCGTGTGTCGCTGATCCACCGGCAGAAAACGCCAGGCAAGGACGACGGCCAGCAGGCCCAGCGGCACGCCCACCAGAAACAATGCACGCCAGCCCCACAGGCTCAGCAATACGCCTCCGACGCTGGGGCCCATAGCGGTTCCGACCGCCGACATGGTGCCCAGCAAACCCATCACCCGGCCGGTGCGGCCCTGGGGCACGGTATCGCCGACCATGCCCAAGGCCATGGCCATCATGATCGCTGCACCAAGGCCTTGCAGGCTGCGCGCGGCAATCAGCGCGTTGAGCGAGGACGCGCCGCCGCACAGCCCGCAGGCCAGGCTGAACAGCAGCAAGCCGCCTATTAGCAACCGACGTCGCCCCAGGCGATCACCCAGGCGGCCGGCGCTGAGGATCATCGCCGTGATCGCCAGCAGATACGCCAGCACCACCTACTGCACGGCGTGGAAGGATGCGTCGAACGCCTGCGTCAGGCTGGGCAGGCCCACATTGGCGATGCTGGTGCCGAGTGAGGCCAGCAGCATGGACAGCGACAGGCTGATGAGGCTTCCGCGCGGGGACGTAGACATGGGCAATTCCTTGAATGAAGGCAACTGTCACAAATCTACGGCGTCGCCTAACATGGCGGAAGACGCAGGAGTTGCAGTGAATACCTGCACCAAACGCCTGATGAGAACCTCTTATGCCTGATCTGAATTTGCTGATCACCCTGGATGTGCTGCTCGCCGAAGGCAGCGTCGCCGGCGCGGCCAAGCGCCTGGGTTTGAGCCCCTCGGCCATGAGTCGCGCCTTGGCCCGCCTGCGTGAAACCACCGGCGACCCCTTGCTGGTGCGTGCCGGTCGCGGCCTGGTGCCCACGCCACGGGCGGTGGAGCTGCGTGAACAGGTCAGTGATTTGGTTCAGGCTGCCCACGCGGCGCTGCGGCCTGCGCAGTCTGTGGACATGGCGGTGGTGGCGCGCACCTTCACCTTGCGCACTAGCGAAGAGTTCGTCGAAAACTTTGGCCCGGCGCTGCTGGCACGCATCGCCCGAGAGGCGCCCGGCGTGCGCCTGCGTTTCATCAATAAAAACGACAAGGACAGCACGCTGCTGCGCGACGGAAGTGTCGATCTGGAAACCGGCGTGGTCGATCCCACTGCCAGCCCTGAAGTGCTGACCCAGGCGTTGTTCCGCGACCGCTTGATTGGCGTAGTGCGTAACGGCCATCCCCTGAGCCTGGGTGAAATCAGCGTCGCGCGTTATGCCGAGGGCCGGCACGTCTATGTCTCGCGGCGTGGGCAGGCGCGCGGTCAGATCGACGATGCGCTTGAAACCTTGGGCTTCACGCGGCAGATCACCAGCATCGTCGCGGGTTTCTCCACTGCCATCTCCCTGGCCCGCGACACCGACCTGATCGCCAGTGTGCCGGAACGCTACACCGCCCACCGTCGCGACCTGTTTTGCTTTGCCCTGCCGCTGACGTTGCCGACCTTTACTGTGGCGATGCTCTGGCACCCACGGCTGGACGCCGACCTGGCGCACCGCTGGCTGCGCGGGTGCCTGCGTGAGGTCTGCGGGCAATAGACCGTACGCAACAGGTACAATCCCCGCTGCCTAGACGTGAACCCCCAGGAATTTGCATGTTCAGCCTTACCCGCTACACCACACCATGCCCCGAGCCCATCAATGGCCAGATCCTGCAGATGGTGGTAGACAACCTCACTGACATCAGCAGCGTCGCGTTGCCGCCGAGCAACCTGCTCTACAACATCTACCAGTATGCGGTTGGCTTTGAAGTGCACCTTTACCTGCAGGCGCTGAATGGGGAGAAGGGCATTGACGTCGAACTGATCGTGGCTACCGACGCCGAGGACTCGGAGACCGTCATCGGTTTTTTGCTCTGCCTGCCGGTGAAGGATGATCCCGAAGCCTGTGGCATTGCCTTCATGGCTGTAAAAGCCGGTTTGCGCCGCCAGGGCGTGGCACGTGGGATGATGCAAGACGTGCTGGCGCGCTATCCCCATGCCGAATTGGCGTGTGCCGTGGAAAAGGTGCCTGCGTTCGAAGCCCTGGGCTTTCAAGTACGCGCCGCACGTGGCACCCAGGTGCTGATGAACACCCGCGACTACGGCACGAATGGCTTGATGGGCGTGCTGGACGTAGCCGCGATCTATAGCTCCCTCGAAGTGCGGCAGATCCATACCTACCTGCTGCAAAAACACGGCAAGCGGGCGATGGTCGACGCGGAGAAGCAGCGGGATAGGCATCTTGACCAATTGACGCGCAAAGTCCGGTTGTTCGTGCAGGAGCGGGGCTGAAACAGAGCGCCAACCACCGATCCCCTGTAGGCGCTCCCGAGCTTTAGCGAGGCAGCGATTGCAGTGGGTCAGGCGACAAAACAGGCGCGCGGTTAACCATCGCCAATAGGATCGCCAATAATTCGTGCTGGGCTTCTTCTCGGCTGATTTCGCCGTCGGCCGCTGCGTGGGACAAGGCTTCCGCTGCGCCCAGCATGGCCCGCAGGCCGGCTTGTGACAGCGTGCCGTTGGGGGCGAAGGGCGCCAAGGCGTCACGGCATTTGTCGAGAAAAATGGCCTCGTATTTGCGCTTCAGCGCTTCCAGTTCCGGTGAACCGCTCAACGCGGCGGTCACGCCCGGAATTTCCCGGCCCTGCAATAACACGCAGTCCACGTAGGATGCGGCGATGACCCAGGCGCGGTCTTGCAGGGTTTCACTGCTGGCTTCGATGGCATCGGCAAAGGCTTGGTTCTGACGCCCGTCGAAGTCTTCATACAGCGCGGCCAACAACCCCGCACGGGTGACGAAATGGTCATAGACCACCGGTTTGGTCACGCCCGCCAGTTCCGCCAGGCGGCCCAGGGTCAGGGCGTCGGTGCCTTCCTCGCGCACCAGTTGCCAGGCCACTTCCAACAATTGATGCAGCCGATCTTCACGGGACAAACGACGACGTGGGGCAGGGGATTCATTGCTTGACATGCTTATATACCAAAAGTAACTTATTTGAATTAACTTACCAAAAGTAACTAAGCCCAGCCTAAACCGAAAGAGAGTCAATGTCATGCACGCACTGATCGTTGTTGCTCATCACGACCCACAATCCCTCACCCACAGCATCGCCACGCAAGTCGCTGCAGGCCTCAGCAGTTGCGGCCACACCTACGAAATCGCCGACCTCGCCGCCGAAGGTTTCGACCCGCGCTACACCGCCGCCGACCACCGCGTACACCGTAACCACGCCACGCCACCGGCCGATGTGCTCGCTGAACAGGCGCGGCTCGACCGCGCCGACGCCTTGGTGCTCGCTTTCCCTATCTACTGGTGGTCGCTGCCGGGGCTGCTCAAGGGGTGGGTCGATCGAGTGTTCGTCAATGGCTGGGCGATCGACTACGGCCCGGATACCCCAGTGGTGAAAAAACTGCGGCATTTGCAGGTGCACCTGTTGGCCCTCGGCGCTGCGGATGCCGGCGCGTTTGACCGCCACGGCTATGCCACGGCGATGCGCACGCAGATCGACTACGGCATCTTTGATTACTGTGGGGCGAAGGTGGTGACGTCCGAATTGTTGCTGGACTCGGAAGGCGGAGCAGCCGAGGCGCATCTGAAAACGGCAAAGGCCATCGGGCAGCGGCTGTTCGAAGCCGAGACAGTCGCCGGTTGAGTCAGCCCTCGCGAAACAGGTCGTGGGCATCCAGCAGGCGGTAGGCGATTTCCGGGCGTATCTCAAGACCTCGACGAATCGCCGCCGGGATCGATTGCCGGGTCTTGCGGCACATGCCCGGCAGTTCGTCGATAACGATCTGGATCCCGCGCATGCTTTTGACCTCGGTGTGTCCCGGCGCGATATGCACGCGAATGCCCAATTGCTGGTACATCAGCTGTTGCATGCGCTCCAGGTCTTGCAGGCTCTTGAGGTCTTCGAGGCGGTCGAGCAGGCGTTTTTCTTCCTGGCGCGTGAGGTTGAGGATACGCAGGTCGGCGCCGGGGGCTTCAAGCAATTGCTCGCGGTCGCAGACACAGGCGCCGGGTGGGCAGGGTTGGCGAATTGTCATGTGCATTCCCTCCCCATTTCGGCGCCGCTGACTCAGTAGCTCAGTGCGACCCCAAGACTGCCCAGGGCCTTCCAGTACTCAGGATAGGTCTTGGCCACGCAGTCCGGATCCTGGATGCGGATACCCGACACTTTCAAACCAGCCAGGGCAAAGCACATGGCGATGCGGTGGTCGGCGTGTGTGTCGATGAGCGCGTTGCACGATGTACCGGCCAGTCCAGGATCAGCGGCCACCAGCAGGTCATCGCCTTCGATGGTCGCCAGGCCCGGACGGATTTCATTGAGGCCGTCATGCAGTGCCTGCACGCGATCACATTCCTTGACCCGAAGGTTGGCCAGCTCTGTGAAGCGCACCGGGGTGTTGTTGAACGCGGCCAGCACGGCCAGCGTCGGGATCGCGTCCTGCATCTGCGAGCCGACCACGGTGGCCTGCATGTTCGGGAACTGGGCGATCACGGCCTGGGCCTTGGCGTCCGGTTGGGTGAAGTCCTGCGCGGCCACGCCGATGTCGATACGGCCACCGGTCAACACTTCAGCAGCCCACAGGTACGTGGCAGCGGACGCGTCGGGTTCGATCAAGTAGTCATGGGCGGTGTAGCCAGTGGGGGCTACACGCCAGGTGGTGTCGTCGACCTCATCAACCTGCGCCCCGAAGGCACGCATGCAGTCCAGGGTCAGGTCCACGTAGCCACGGGCGCCGATGTCCTTGCCGGTCAACGCCACCTCAATCGGAGCTTCACCGCACGCGGCCAGCATCAACAGGGCCGAGACGTATTGGCTGGACAAACCGCCGTCGATCTCAAAACGCTTGGCCTGGACCTTGCCCACGCCGTGCACGGTCACCGGTGGGCAACCGGTCGGGCTGTCGACCTGGATGCCGTTCTCGCTGAGGGTGGTCAGCAGCGGGCCGATCGGGCGCTTCTGCATATAGTGGTCGCCGTCCAGCACCACGGCGCCTTCGACGGTGGCGACGGCGGCGGTGAGAAAGCGCATCGCCGTGCCGGCATTGCCCAGGAACAGCGGTTGCGCAGGCAATTGAAGCTTGCCGCTGCCTGTGACGACAAAGGTGGTGTCATCCGGCTCATCGATGGTGACGCCCATTTGGCGCAGGGCCACCGACATGTGGCGGGTGTCGTCGCTTTTCAGCGCGCCACTGAGGCGGCTGGTGCCCTTGGCCAGGGCGGCCAGCAGCAGGGCGCGGTTGGTAATGGACTTGGAGCCGGGCGGTGCGACCTTGCCGTTCAGGGGGAAGTTGGGCGGTGTAACGGTCACGGTTTTCTGCGAACTCAAGGTACAAGGCTCCTGATCAAGGCAAGGTGGGACGGAGTGGCCGACGGGCGGACCCGAATAATCGGCCAAAGGTGCAGTGCTTGTCGAGGTTTAGCGCCGGCTCAACCAGTAATCATGCAGGGCCCGCGCGGCCGGTTCGATCTCGCTGACGCGTTGCTGGTGAGCCTGCACATCCAAGTCGGCCGGTAACTCGAAGTTGTCCTGCTCGGCGCACCAGGAGATTTTCTCCAACTGCGCGGCCTGTTCGGCAGGCAGTTGCGGCCAGTTGCCGATGGCTGCGCCTCGGATATAGCCAAAGCACCATTCTTCCGCGAGGGTTACGGTTTGGCCTTGATGTTCGGTGTCGTCGAAGCGTGCTTTGAAGCCTTGTGCGTCGGTCGCCAGTTGGGCGGCCAGGGTGTTGCTGTGACGTACGCACAACTCCAGGAAGCGCTGGGCGTCGTCCATACTGTCCCATTCAGGGTTCTGACCACCCCAGATTGCCGGGAACCATTCGGCTACATCCACCTGTGCCGGGCTGGACACCAATGCGGTGAAGTAACCGTCGAGCTCCGCCAGGTTCAGCACCGAATGGTCATCGCCGTACTTGAGCAGGGTTTCTTCGATGAAGTCGAAATCGGCGGGGGCAAGGGGTTGGGCGTGCATGGCATTTCCTTAAAACGTCGAGCGCCGCACAGAAGGCGGCTTAAAGCGCCAAGGATGGCGCCTGGCAGGGTTTTTTGCCAGTCCCGCTTTTGGCCGATGCGCCGTGGTGGACCCTTGTTATAGTTCGGGCCTTATCACTCGCCAGTCAGGGATCACTGCCATGTCCGAATACCAAGCGTTCGTCGTCGAAGTCACTGGCAACGTTGCCCATGTGCAGATCAACCGCCCGGAAAAGATCAACGCGATGAACGCGGTGTTCTGGACCGAGATCATCGACATTTTCCAATGGGTCGAAGACACCGACGCCGTGCGTGCCGTGGTGCTCAGCGGCGCCGGCAAGCATTTCTCGTCCGGTATCGACCTGATGATGTTGGCCTCCGTGGCCAACGCCTTTGGCAAGGACGTGGGCCGCAACGCGCGGCTGCTGCGCCGCAAAATCCTGGAGCTGCAAGCCTCGTTCAACGCGGTCGACAACTGCCGCAAGCCGGTATTGGCGGCGATCCACGGCTATTGCATCGGCGGGGCCATCGACCTGATCAGCGCCTGCGACATGCGCTACGCGGCTGAAGACGCACAGTTTTCCATCAAGGAAATCGACATCGGCATGGCTGCCGACGTCGGCACCCTGCAACGCCTGCCACGCATCATCGGTGACGGCATGCTGCGTGAGCTGGCCTATACCGGTCGCCAATTCGGTGCCGAGGAAGCGCGCAGCCTTGGCCTGGTCAACCGCGTTTATCCCGATCACGAGCAACTGCTGGCCGGCGTAATGGAAATCGCGCATCAGATCGCCGCCAAGTCGCCGATTGCTGTGACCGGCACCAAGGCCATGATCAGTTATATGCGTGACCATACGGTCAATGATGGTCTCGAATACGTTGCCACCTGGAACTCGGCTATGTTGCAATCCAACGACCTGCGTGTGGCCATCGCGGCCCATATGAGTAAGCAGAAACCCGAATTCGTGGATTGACTGACATGACCCAAGGCTGGATTACCACAACGTTGCTGGACAACGACACTCCCGGCGGCTGGGCTGTCGCCCGCAGCCGCGACGGCTTTTTACATGACACCAATGGCCCGCTGTTCCCTCGGGAATGGCTCAAGCGCCAGGACTTGTCGGTGTTCGCCGAGCACGGTATCGGACACCTCGACGGGGAGCCGGTGTACTTGCTGGAACTTAACTCCGCCGCTGACGTGCCGGGCTGCGGCTGGCAAGGCCTGCGCGGCTTTATGCTGCAAGGCGATCACACCCTGTACAAAGTGCTCGGATACGCCGCCCAGATCGGCACCTGGGCGCGGGAGCATCGTTTTTGCGGCAGTTGCGGCCAGGCCATGGTCCAGGTGCCGCGGGAGCGAGCGATGTTCTGCCAGGCCTGCGACCTGCGCAGTTACCCGCGGATCTCGCCGAGCATGATCGTGCTGGTGACCCGCGGCGACGAGATTCTGTTGGCGCGTTCACCGCGTTTTGTCACTGGCGTGTACAGCACGCTGGCGGGGTTTGCCGAGCCGGGCGAGTCGGCCGAGGACTGCCTGATTCGCGAGGTGCGCGAGGAAGTGCAGGTGGAGGTCAAGAACATTCAGTACATGGGCAGCCAGTGCTGGCCGTTCCCCCATTCGATGATGCTGGGCTTTCACGCCGAGTACGCCGGTGGCGATATCGTGCCCCAGGCTGACGAGATCGAGGACGCGCAGTGGTTCAACATCCACGATCTGCCGCCGTTGCCCGCTTCACGTTCGATTGCGCGCTACCTGATCGACCTCTACCTGGCCCGTCGCTTAGGCCACGCTGAACCAGTGCTGCCAGGCTAGGCGCACCGTCAGGCCGAGGACTACGGTGATAAACACCGGGCGAATGAATTTGGCGCCGCCGCTGATTGCGCTGCGTGCGCCAAAGAATGCGCCACACATCACCGACACGCCCATCGCCAGCCCGACTATCCAGTCCACTGACCCGTTGAAGATAAACACCGACAGCGCTGCCGCGTTGCTGACGAAGTTCATGCTGCGCGCAACGCCGCTGGCCTTCACTAGGTCAATGGGGTGCAGCAACATGGTGCTGACCGTCCAGAACGCGCCGGTACCGGGGCCGGCCACGCCATCGTAGAAACCCAGGCCGAAGCCTTGGGTGGACTGCCATTTCTTCTTGATCGGCGCGTCGTTATCCAGCGCTGCCTTGGGCGTGCCGCCAAACAGTAGGTACAGGCCGCAACCGAAGACGATCACCGGGAGCATTTTGTTCAGGGTTTCGGCGGGCAGGTAGTGGGCGACGACCGCGCCGGTCAATGCGCCGATCAATGTGCCGACGATGGCATGAACCCACTGGCGTGGGTGGAACAGCTTGCGGCGGTAGAAGGTAAAGCTGGCGGTGGCCGAACCGAAGGTGGAACTGAGCTTGTTGGTGCCCAATACCAAGTGCGGTGGCATGCCTGCGGTGAGCAGGGCGGGCGTGGTCAGCAGGCCGCCGCCACCGGCGATGGCGTCGATGAAACCGGCGACAAAGGCCACGACGGCGAGAATGGCGAGGGTGGTGAGGTCTACGCTAAGTTCGAAAGGCATTGGGCAGGGCTTATGGTTGGCAGTGCGCAGCAAAGCGCTGTGCGAAGGGCCGCCATCTTACCTCCCAGAGGGACGCAGAACCAAATGTGGGAGGGGGCTTGTCCCCGATTGCGGTGTGCCAGTCAGCTTATCTGTCACTGATGCACCGTCATCGGGGGCAAGCCCCCTCCCACATGTTTTACCGTGTCCGGTTGGCTATTTGTGGGTGCCCAACCACTCCAGCGCCGTGCGCCAGATGCAAATCCCCAGGAAATACGCCGACATCACCGACCACAACCCGAACGTCCACGGGTTGGTATTGGGGTAATCCACCACCATCAAAAAGCTGCACAGCAACCAGATCGTGGTCACGGCGATATTGATAGGCATGAAGCGCTTGACCCGGAACGGGTGCAGGAACTTCATTGGCGTCACAGTCAGCAGGGCCAGGCCGATCACGGTCAGCAGCGTGACCCAGGCCTCCGGCTGGATGATGTATACGCACAGGGCAACCACGTTCCAGGCGGCGGGGAAGCCGACGAAGTAGTTGTCCTTGCTCTTCATGTTGACGTTGCAGAAGCAGAACAGCGACGAGACCAGGATCACCGACACCGTGAACAGATGGGTGAATTCCGGCAGGTCGATGTAGCGGTAGATGAACAGTGCCGGAATGAACACATAGGTGAGGTAGTCGATCACCAGGTCCAGTACCGAGCCGTCAAAGCTGGGCAGTACCGTGCTGACATTCAACCGTCGCGCCAGGGAACCGTCGACGCCGTCCACCACCAGCGCCAGGCCCAGCCACAGCAGGCAGGCCTTGGGTGAGTTCTCCAGCAGCGCCAGAGTGGCCAAAAACGCCAGCACCACGCCGGTGGCAGTGAAGCCGTGGGCGCCCCAGGCTTTGATTCTGGCTACATGCAGGGTCGATATCACGGGCGGTTCTCCAAAGGGTGAAACGGGGCAGCCGACAACGTGACGCCGTCGAGTCTGGCCGGGGAATGCAGGTATCGACCGGGAAGGGGGTCATAAGGTTCACCGCCCGGCGTATCACTTAGCGTAGCAAGCGTAGGACGTTTCGGCATCAGCCTTGACGGAACACCAGGGCCTTGAGGCCACTTTGCGCGTCAATATCCGGAAATTCCGGCGGGTTTTCCAGGCGTTCTACATATCGCAGGCCTGGAGCCTCGCGGGTCACGCCGTCGATCAGGAAGTCTTCGCCAAAGGCCGGGTCGTTCATGCAGGCGAGCACCGTGCCCTGCGCCGTGAGCAAATCCGGCAGGCGGCGTAGTACTCGCTGGTAGTCCTTGGTCAGCAGGAAGCTGCCTTTCTGAAAGGACGGCGGGTCGATGATCACCAGGTCGTAGGGACCGCTGTTGGTGACCTTGGCCCAAGACTTGAACAAGTCGTGGCCCAGAAAGGTGACGTTGCTCAAGTCATGACCGTTCAGGCGATGGTTGTCACGGCCGCGGCTCAGGGCGCCACGGGCCATGTCGAGGTTAACCACGTGGTCGGCGCCGCCTTCGATGGCTGCCACTGAGAAACCGCAGGTATAGGCAAACAGATTGAGCACGCGCTGGCCCTTGGCTTGTTCGCGCACCCAGTTGCGGCCGTAGCGCATGTCGAGGAATAGCCCACTGTTCTGCTTTTTGCCCAAGTCAATCAGGTAGCGCAGGCCGCCTTCGTTGATGGTCAATTCGTCGATGGCCTCGCCCACCAGCCATTCGGTGGTGCTTTGCGGCAGGTAGCGGTGTTGCAGCGCGACGGTGTGGGCGCCGAATCGAGCCCAGTCGAAGTCGATCAGCAGCTGTTGCAACGCCTGCAGGTGCTCCGGCTCGGGCTCCTTGAACAGCGCGACCAGAATAACCCCTTGCAGCCAGTCCACCGTCAACTGTTCCAGCCCAGGCCAGCAGCGGCCACGGCCATGGAAAAGGCGTCGGGTTTCAGCCGGTGCGCTGGCCAGGGCGGTAAGCAGGTGGGCGTGCAGAGTGGCAAGTGCGTCTGGGGTCATCGTTGAGCGTCGGTCGTTGAGCGGGCGGCATTTTAACCACAATTGAGGGTTTAAAAGGCAGCGATCAACGGTGGACCAAATGCCTCGCGGATAAAACCCGGGGCGATATACCGCTCGTAATGCGCTTCTGACAGCAGAAAAAACTCGCGGTCGATCGCATCGCGCAAATCCGCCAGGTGTCGCTCACGAAACTCCGGCAACAACGCCAACCCGTAAGCGTCGAGTTTGGAAATCACCCGCGCACCCCGGGCAATTAGCTGGTAAGCCCAGCAATACGGCGACTGATGCGGCATGAACCGAATCTTGCGGTCTTCGAGTTGCTGGCGCAGGCGCTGCGGATCGAACACTTCGAGCTTGCTGGTCATCACTTGCACCAGCAACTGCTCAAGGCGCAGCCATACCGCCTGCTTTTCCTCGGCGTTGTAGCCATTCCACTGGATCACTTCATGGTGATAACGCTTGCAGCCTCGGCAGACCAGGTCACCGTAAACGGTGGAGCACAGGCCGACGCACGGGGTTTTAATGGTTTGGTTGGGCATAAAAGGCAATTTGCAAAGTTGATGGAACACCGCATTCCCAATGTAGGAGGGGGCTTGCTCCCGAATGCGGTGTATCAGTCAAAGGTGTTTTAACTGAGCCACTGCTATCGGGAGCAAGCCCCCTCCCACACATTGGATCTGTGCTGTTAATTAGTCCCAGCTCAGCGCGCCGCCAGTCTGATACTCGATCACACGGGTTTCGAAGAAGTTTTTCTCTTTCTTCAAGTCCAT